>CALXPA010000011.1 GCA_944390185.1 uncultured Alphaproteobacteria bacterium
TGCGTTGGCCGCATCATGTGTGGCGAATGCGTTATGACCTTCTTGCCAATAAAATTCGGACGTGCGCAAGAATAAACGCGGCCGCATTTCCCAGCGCATAACATTTACCCACTGATTCAATTTCATTGGTAAATCGCGATACGACTGGACCCAGCGCGACATTGCGTCACCAATAATTGTTTCGGACGTCGGGCGAATTACATACGGTTCGGTCAGTTTTGAATCTGGATCCGGTTGCAGTGTGCCATCAATCATTTTTAACCGATAGTGCGTGACGACCGCGGCTTCTTTGGCGAAACCGGCGACATGTTCCGCTTCGCGATTAAAAAAGTTTAGTGGTATCAGCAACGGAAACTGGGCATTTTGGGCACCACATGCCTTGATGCGTTTATCCAATGCATCGCGCATCAATTCCCATATTGCCCAACCATACGGCTTTACCGTCATGCATCCGCGAACGGGTGCATTTTCCGCCAAATCCGCGGCGGTTATCAAGTTTTGATACCATTCACTGAAATTTTCCGAACGTGTTGGTGTGATTGCTGTTTTCATAATAAACTCTCTTTCTACTTAACTGGTTTATCTTTTAACTTCATATATTTATCAGAAACAATTTTGTGCAGTGTTTCTGCAATCTGCTTTCTATCCATGCCCGCCAGGGGCGGTGGTGGCAATACAGTTAATTCAACCATAAACCCGCCCAGCATCATGATGTGAAAAACCTGGCCGAATGCACTGCGTTCGCGGGAACACGCCGGGCCCATGTCCTGGTTTGAATTATTAAAGTACGCAAAATGTTCGGCCATGTCCGCATCAGATATTGGCGTGCCATCACGAAAGCGATAATTCATAACCAATGGCTGGACCACGACATCTGAATTTTCAACAAAGTTAAACAGTGTGCTCTTGAATGGCTTTACATACGCGCCGTTTGTCGTTGTCCCCTCTGGAAACAAGAAGACCGGATACGATACAGAATTTAATGTATCACGAACCTGGGCCAACGCTTCGACCGCGTGTGATGGACGCCGGTCAACAAACACCACACCAAATTTACGCGATACCCATCCAACCAGTGGCCAATGTTCCATTTCTTTCTTGGCAATAAAGCTGCCCCCCAGTGCCACCGGAAACGTCGCAATTTCAAAAATCGATATGTGATTCGATATAACCAACAGTGGCCGATGCGACGATAACCGGCCATGTACCCGAATGCGTATACCCGCCAGTACCAACAGCACACGCATAAATATCGACATGTATTTCACAGACCACCGACCGCGCGGTAACAAAAAGATTATCGGCAATTGAATAATAACCATTATCCAAAACGCAGTAAACTTTAATACCGCCCCGGTCGTGTTGAAAACGTTCTGTTTGCGCACGCGTCCCATTATTTTTCATCCCCGTCATCGGTCCGTTCATCTTCGATATATTCGGCGTCGGCCGCATCTTCGCGTAACAAGAAATCTAAAAATGCGCGAACCATTTTAAATGAACCAGTCACCGGCAATAACATGATTTTTCCCATCGTCTTTAACGCGCCATCACGAATATCCAAATGTTCCAGCGCATTTTCACGACCCAAGAAATGCTTTTGATATGCCGCATCAATCTTTTTTGTTTGCACCATAACAAATACGTCGTACGAATTAAACGGCTGATCAATGAACACACCCCGGCCAAACGTTGCCCCCAGGCGCAGATAGCCCTTGATTAATGGGGTCATTTGACGGCGTGCATCTTCTTCGTCAACAAATTCACGTGGTAATATATTCATACGCGACAATTTCGGATTTACACCCGGGGCGAAATTCTCGCTAAGCACGGTTGCGCGCAATCCCAATGGTGATAAATGATTATAGTACAGGTATGATATCGCCTGGGCAGAATTTACCGGCTTGGTCCCGACCCATGATGCCACACCAAATAAAATCGCAATCTTGCGACGAACGATGTATTCGCCCAACCCCGCCCACAGCAATCGCATCACCAATGCATTTTCGCGATATTCGCGATCAACGCACGCACGTGACATTTCGGCGATATTACCGCCAACATTTTTTATCTTGGATATATTAAATTCGTTTTCTGTATAAAAACCGCCCATTTTTTCAGCCGCATTGCGATCAATTATACGATATGTCCCGACAATACGACCGTTGTGAAACACCGCCAAGTATTCTGCATACCGATCATACGAATCATATTCTTCGCGCAGGTTACGCTGTTCATCGGTTGGGGTTGCGCCCTCCTCCTCTACAAATACGGCATAGCGCAATTGACGCACCTGGCGCCGTTCATCTTTGTTTCTGGTTAAACGCACTTCGTAATCACGAACCTTTATCGCCATAATATAAATCCTTTACTGAACTGATATTTTCTAAGATTATCAAAGAAATCCGCCATTTTCAATTATTTTATTTATGTATGCACGACGCATTTTTCCTAGGGATACTGTCCTGGTGTAAATTTAATCCTAGGGCGGTATGATTATATCAAAAACCAAGGGGGGGATATCTGTATCATGCCAATCGTATCAATAGTTTTACCATGCTATAACGGTGCACGATTTTTACGCCACAGCGTGGATTCTGTACTGGCCCAGACGTTTCCAGATTGGGAACTGGTCATCGTTGACGATTGTTCCACAGATGGTTCTGGGGAAATCGCCGATGAATATGCCGCACAAGATAAACGCATCCGCGTAATTCACAACCAGAAAAATCATACACTGCCCGGGGCACTGAATGACGGATTCGATGTGACGTGTGGTAAATACCTGACCTGGACCAGCGATGATAATATTGCGAAACCAAATTGGCTGGGCGTGATGTCTGAATACCTGGATTGCCACCCACGCACAGACATGGTATGTGCCAATATGGATATAATCGATGAAAACGGTGTCGTATGCGATGTAATGCGTCATCCATACGATACACCAGTGCAAACAGAACTGGCATACCGATGCAATGTTGGCGCCGCATTCCTGTACCGACGCACCATCGCAGAACGCGTCGGAAAATATGATGCAGATATGTTCTGTGCCGAAGATTATGATTATTGGGTTCGTATCGCACTGAACGGGAAAATAGACTATATCAACGATAACATATACATGTATCGACGGACAGGACAATCACTGACCGCCACCCAGCAAGAAAAAATATGGGGCAAAACTTTGGCTGTCAAACAAAAATACAAATACCAATGGCTGCAGAAATTGCAACCAAACTGGTGGCAGCGCAAAAAATTTGAATATCTGGTGCGAAACCCGTATTGCAAATCGGAACTGAGTGCCTGCGGTATCATTCATACACTGGGGCGCCAAACCGCAAATGCTTTATTTTTCTGGTCCCCGGAACTGCGACATAAAATAAAGCACAAATTGCAAATAAAATTGTAACAGAACAGGAAATACCGCAATGAAAAATATCATCGTAATCTTGGGCACACGACCAGAGGCAATTAAACTGGCACCCGTAATACTGGAATTGCGCAACAGAAAAAATGCCTGTGTGTACGTGTGCAACACCGAACAGCAAAAAGAATTATCAAACCAAACATTGGGATTTTTCGGAATTCATCCAGATTGTTGTCTGGACGTGATGCGCCCCAATCAAACACTGGCCGGGGTCGGGGCACGCATGTTGGATGCACTGTCAGACGTTTATACCAGGCACAAATTTGACGCCACAATTGTCCAGGGCGATACTATGTCGGTTTTCTGCGGGGCATTGGTATCGTTCTATAACAAAATTCCTGTATTTCATGTCGAAGCCGGCCTGCGTTCCCACGACATATACGAACCGTTCCCCGAAGAAGCACTGCGTCAAATGGTATCGCGCATAACGCATACACACTTTGCGCCAACAATATGTGCACACGATGCGCTGGTTGGCGAAGGTATCGCGCCAGAACACATCATTGTCACAGGAAACACTGTAATCGATGCATTGGGATGCCTGTCACCAGAAACCCTGGGGAATGCCAGAAAAAATCTGGACATGCATGGCGTTAACCTGAACGACAGATTGGTATTGGTGACAGTCCACAGACGCGAAAACCACGGAACGCGATTGGATAAAATCTTGCAGGCAATACGCACATTGGCACGGGAATTTGAAAATCATCAATTTGTTCTGCCGGTGCACCCAAATCCAAATGTACGGGGCAAGGTCTACGATGCCCTGGGGAATGTTCATAATGTTATTTTAACCCCGCCGTTGGATTATCCTGAACTGGTTTATATTATGAAGCACGCCAAACTGGTCATGACAGATTCTGGGGGTATCCAAGAAGAAGCACCAACGTTTGGAACGCCTGTGCTGGTTATGCGGTACGAAACAGAACGACGCGAAGGCGTTGACGCCGGATTCGCACGACTGGTTGGCGCAGACCCAGATAAAATCTTGGGCGCGGCACGCGTAGTGTTATCACGCACAAAATCAGAGACCATGATAAATGGGCGTAAAAACCCATATGGCGATGGACACGCCGCAGAAAAAATCGCAAATGAAATAATGGGGCAACAGTCATGAGTAATAATCGCCTGGTCGCCGCAACAATTATACGCAACGAAGCAAATAACTATCTGCGTGATTGGTTGAAAAACATCGGAAAAATTGCGGACTATCACATATTTTTAGATGACGCATCTGATGATGATACACCCCAGATTATCACACAACATTTGAAATCGCATATGGGCGAACTGCACCAGCGGCGTACATCACTGTTTCGTGAAAATGAACCTGCGTTGCGCGGCGAACTGTGGGAACATGTGCGGCGTGTGTCGCGCGATGGCGATTGGATTTTAATTGTTGATGCCGATGAATTCTATGATGAACATTTGACCGGCATTAAGCAGAAATTACTGGACAACAAATTCCCAGATGTCGAAGTAGTCAAAGTTTCATGTCTGGATATGTGGAACCCATATGATTATCGAATTGATGGATTTTGGTCACCACTGGGGACAGATGTGCGTATAATCAGGTATCACGACATCCCGTTCGGTTCAACGTCAACCAGATTACACATGCCGCCGTACCCCGCCCAAACAAACACAGAAAAAAATCTGGATGTGTTCATTCCGAAAATTCATGTTGCATACCTGCGCGATTCTGATAAATCACGGCGGTACGAATTCTATACCCAGAATGTATCGCCAGTGGCAGACAATCTGTCGTACCGGCACGCAATGTCAATTATGGATAAAAACGTAAAACTGAAAACATATTTCGATTTTTGGTCGAACCTGTGGGCGATATTTCACGGGCGGCGGTTGTACTATCAAATATATCACACATTAAAAAAACCAGGGGACAAAAAATGATAAAACTGGCCAAGCGCACATTCAGAATATGTCGCGATACTGTTACGGTGCGACCGCTGCGCAAATATATCGGACGTAAAATTACGCAACACAAACTGGAACAAATCGTCGCCCGAATCGAGGCACTGTACGACGGACGCCCCGTATTAATATTCCAACATCAAATGTTTGATACACTGGGGCAACAGTGCTATAACGGGGGCGCAGAACGATATGTCGTCGATTTGGCCGATATTTTATTTAACCGCGGATATACACCTGTACTGATACAAATGGGAAACCCAGATGGCGATATATGGTGGCGCGACGTCGGACATTTGCGAATATTTGGTGTTCCTGGGAAAAACTATCTGTGGACAATACCGCTGTTTAAAAAATACGAATTTGTAATTTATTCTGGGGCCACAGATTGGGGGCGTATGTTGCATCCAAATATTCTGATATCGCACGGCGTAACATGGGACACCCCAGACCAGAATTGTGTACCGCGCATTATACTGGACCGGATACGTGATGCCGACACACTGGTGTCTGTCGATACAAACACGATATCATGGCTGCGCACAACATTCGCAAAGTATGCCCAGCGTATTAATATGCAGTACGTACCAAACTATGTCGATACCACCCGGTACTGTCCCGCGCCACGACGCCCAGACAACACAATTCAAATCACGTTCCCGCGCCGCGCATCCCCAGAACGCGGATACTGGCTGATGTCACGCGCGTTGCCGCCAATCATGCAAAAATATAAAAATGCAATGTTTAACTTTATCGGATTTGCGCATGGCGAAAAAATAACGAACGATATCCGCAGACTGATGGCAATGTTTCCCCAGCGTATTCAACATCGCGTCGTCGAACCAGACGATATGCCAACAATATACCAAAATACAGACATATCGCTGGTCCCAACATTGTATGCCGAAGGAACATCACTATCTTGTCTGGAGGCCCAAAGCACCGGCAACGTCGTAATCGCAACAAATATCGGCGGATTGCCAAATCTGGTTATAAATGGGTATAACGGAATTTTAATTAATCCAACCGGCGATGATTTAATCGCGGCACTGGACACCGTATTGGCAGATGCAAAATTGCGCAAAAAATTATCCGAAAACGCGATATCTGTGGCGGGCGCATTTGACAAATCAGTGTGGATTCAGCGCTGGGGCAAAATCATAGATTCAATGAAACAGGACAACATATGAAAAACACACCCGCCGTTTCTGTAATTGTTGCAAATTACAATAATGCAAAATATTTGCACGACGCGTTAAATTCAGTACGTGCACAGACCATGTCTGATTGGGAATGTATCGTTGTTGATGATGGATCAACAGACAATTCGCGCGCAATAATCAACGAATTCGTCCAACAAGATTCCAGATTTCGAAAAATATTTAAACAAAATGGTGGTGTGTCGACCGCACGCAACGCGGGATTAGACACCGCGCGTGGCGAATATATTATGTTCTTGGACAGTGATGATTGTTATCTGCCATATGCAATGGAATTACTGTACAATCTGGCCATATGCACAATGGCGGATCGGGTGGGCGGCCGGTTAATTCCTGTGCCACATGATTTTAAATATATGCCGATTGGTGCCGGGGCGTATGAAGTAACAGGCATCGACATATGTACAAATCCCCCAAATGATTTAGTCCATAAATATTTCACTAACAACGATTTTCCCTGGCTCACAGTATGGCGCCAGATGTTTCGTCATGAAAAAATACGCCAACTGCGATTTCCCACAGATACGCTAAATGCGTTCGAAGACGGGCTGTTTATGGCGGATGTAATCGCAAATATATCCAGATTCGCAGAAACAGATAATCCAATTGTGTTCTTTAGATTATCACCCAACAGTCTGTGTCGTGGTGGTGATAATACAAATCGGCTGATTATGCAATCGGCACATAATGCACTGGTACACGCGCTGGACGCACTGGAACACGCAACAGATGCGTCAAGAACCATGTACATGCATGCATACCTGTTCACCATAAAATACATCACAGATATGGGCATCGTTGACGTGTTTAAAAATAAAAAAATTCGCCTGTACCGATTGGCACAAAAAACATTCACAGACTTATACAACACAAAACTGATGCCACGGAAATATGTGCCAAAATATAAAAGAATCGCAATCCAGATGGTACAGCGCAACAAATTTATGGTGGCGCACGCAATTATAAAATATGCCCCGGGCTGGTTAATACTGAACTGGGTCACGTGCGGCATGATTCGCCCGGTGCGTCGCCGTATTCATCGCAAAATATAACACAGTATTACTGTTTCAATTCATCTGCCAGTGTGGCAATGGCAATCGCGTACCAATTTGAACTGTTCCACTTTTTTATGCGGTAAAAGTTCGGATATGTTAAATAAGCATATATCGCCGGCTGGGGCGCAACATCGGTATCAATCGCATTTGGATCAGATGTGACCGCCCGCGCGTTTGCACGTGCGTCTGCAATTGCCGCCGTATCTGCAACCAATCCGGCCGTCATATCTGCAACCGGAATCGGCGTGCCATCTGGGTTTAATACACCCATCGCCGCCCATTCCACTAATGGCCGCTGCGTTTTGCCGTCCAACAGCGATACATCAAAATCCGCCGGCAGCATAACCCGACGAACAATCCGCTCGTTCGGATTCCAGCCCAGTTTATGTAAATAGTTACCCGCACTGAACATCGCGTCACCAACACTGTGGATAATATCAATCGTTCCGTCACCATTGCCATCTGTTCCATATTGCGCCAGTGTCGTCGGTATAAACTGGAAATGTCCCATGGCACCTGCCCAGCTGCCCCAGATGTCATTTATGTCCAGGTTATTATCGTCTGCAATTTTCATCAAGGCCAATAGCTGGTTACCAAAGAACGTTTCGCGGCGGCCATCATACATTAATGTTAAAAAAGCATCTGTCAGCTTATGCGCCGCACGATATGCGCCGTAATTTGATTCCAGCCCCCAAAACGCCAGTATAACATGCGGCTGGACCCCATAGGTTTCATACACGCGATTCAACATCGTTGGATACGTCGCACGCATTTTATGACCATTTTCTATGCGACGCGAACTGACCGTGCGGGCCAGATACTGATCCAGCGTCAGTTTGAATTCAGACTGGTTCCGGTCGCTGTGCACAATCGACGGTATAAACGCCGGCGATTTCAACGTCGCGCGAATCGTATCATCAGATATACCCGCCGCCGCCGCGCGTGTCCGCACATCGTCCAATATCGTATTCCACCGATCCATGTCAAACGCGCCACGTTCCGACGCATACGACCAAAACGGTAAAATACACATAAGCACAACGCCAACCAGGCGCCCCATTACCCTGTGTGACATGACATGTCCCCTTGGTTAAAATGAATATTTCAGACCAATGTGCAACCCAAACGATTGCCATGTTGCGTAATCCAACTGGTCAGATATATACTCGGTCGTGGCGGGCACAGTTTCCAAAATCGGTAAACCGTTTTCGTCCAACAAATACATCCCATTTTCATCCAGCAAAAATTGCGTATATTCTGCCAAATACAATTCGCCACCGATTGCACCGACATGGAACAGATTTGTTTCCACCTTTATCGCCAATTGCATGCGGTCAGATATCTGGTAATTATATTCCATTTCGGCGGCATATGAATATGAATCATTGCTGCCTTCGTCAATAAAGCTGGGGTTTTGTTGCCAGTCTGTACGATTTGGCCAGATACCTTCGGATGAATATTTCGGCATGCCGACCTGGAAATAAAAGCGTAACTTATCCGCCAGCGTCATTTGTTTTTCAATTTCCAGACCAATATAAAATCCCGACCATGTGGTGTTATAGATATGCGTTGTCCCTTCGATTAAAACAGGACCATCACCACCGATAACCACGCATTCGCCCGCATCAACACCCCACGGGATATATCCCATGTTCGGGTCATAGTCACCAGTTACCAACGTCGTCCCCAGGTCATACCATCCACTGCCGGGGGCCTGGACCAATTTAATATCTTCGGGGGACATACAAACCTGGTACCAGTCATCGGGTGGTTCTGTTCCAATCGGCAATGTCCAATAATTCCCCAGTGTGTCACCATATACATAATCGCCGTAATTCGTCATCAATGGCAAGAATACCCCAGGATTCGGATATAAATGATTTGCCATTTCCAGGTTGTGATTAAATATCTCGTACCCAAAGGATGGCGATATCTTCCACCCTGCGATATCCCAGATGTGATGTGCGCCAATGCCAACCTTGAAATGATTCGTACGCCCTGTTTGATCCCCCAGCGACACCGTGAACATACCCGTATACGGATCAGATTCATCATACGGTTCCAAATCATAGTCCATCGAAAATCCGCCATGATCCATCGTACCCATGCTGTATTCACCATAGGCGAACATGTCAAAATTGCGCAGGCTGAAGTTATGCTGGACCCCGACGCCAATTTCGTTGTAAACCATGTCGTCCCATTCCAGGACCGAATTAACCCCTGTTTTGAACATAAAATCTGCAAATCTGCGCGTGTACCCCGCCGTGATTGTCGTTGCATGTTCTTCGACCGGCATCGCGATACCGTTTGCCGTCATTGTCCCAGCGATTGTCGGCACAGTTGGGCGCGGAACCTGGTACGATGTGGTACGACTGCCCACCACCTGTTTATTTCCGGATTGTCCGACGTATTGGGTATATCCCTGGGCCGCGTACTGGCCATATGCCGCGCGGTTTACGGTCGTGGTATCATTAGACTGATAGTACGATGGAACCCCCTCGTTCGACGCAACAGCGACGCACGGCAGTAAAATCCCGCATAAAAGAGCAATCCTTTCTATCCTCATACCTGCATTGTTATGTGCATTATATCACAAGATAAAATCTATGAAAAGAGATTTTCTTTCTTAATACACCAATTGCTGGATTTTAAAGATTTTTTAGATAGAATATCCGCATGGTTTTGCCACATAACATTTACGTGCACGTTCCGTTCTGTGTATCCAAGTGCAATTATTGCGCGTTTTTTTCGCGCGCATGTGTCGCGCCCGATTGGAACACATACGAAAACAACATTATTGCCGAAATAACCAAATGGGGACAAACACTGGGCCACCCAGACGTCCCAACAATATTCTTTGGCGGCGGCACACCGTCACTGATGCCCGTGGCGTCATTCAGAAAAATCATCCAGGCAATTGCCGATAACTTTCATATCGTCCAAAACTGTGAAATAACACTGGAATCTAATCCAGGAACGTTGGACCGGAATAAATTAGATGCGTTCTGTGATTCTGGGGTTAATCGACTGTCCGTTGGGGTCCAGGCACTGGATGACCGGCGACTGAAATTCTTGGGGCGGCGACACACTGTGCGCGATGCGTTGCAATTACTGGACGCGGCACAGCATAAAAATATACGCCTGTCCGCAGACTTTATATACGGCCTGCCGGGTGACACGCCCGACGATATTGTCCAGTTGTGTGACGGAATAAATTCCTGTGGGCTGGGGCACTGTTCAATGTACGAATTGACCATCGAAGAAAATACGCCGTTCGCCACAATGAATCTGGATATGCCATCAAACGACGATATGGCCGCAATGTATACCATTATCGGCACCAGGCTGAATTTGCCCCGGTACGAAGTTTCAAACTATGCCGTCTGTGGCGCAGAATGCAAGCATAACATGAATGTCTGGGACGGCGCACCATATATCGGCATTGGCCCAGGCGCCGCCGGACGCATCTTTATGGATGACACATGGTACGAACAAATGGGAAATGACGAACTGTTTCGCCCCATGTCCGATACTGCCCGCGCCACAGAACGCATCATTACCGGCATGCGCCAGGTGCGCGGAATGATGCTTGACAAAGACAATAAAAAAATTATAAACATGGACTTTGTTGACGCACATCCAGAACTGGTCACGAAAACGCACGATGGTCGTATTGCGGCAACGTTGCGCGGAATGCTGGTTCTGGATGATGTGATATTAAATATGGTGGGGGATACAGGGGATGCAAAATAAAGTCTTGAATATTATCGGCGCGATTGCGGTTGTTGTGGCGATTGTCGTCGCGTGTTTCGTGGTTAATCAAAGGGGGAATGTTATGAATGCCGGAATCAAACTGGAAAACATGGACCTGGGGGTAAAGCCAGGTGATAATTTTTTTGAATATGCCAACGGGGGATGGCGCCGGACGCACCCAATCCCAGACGACTATACCAGTTATGGCGCGTTCAATATATTACATGACGTTAACCTGGGGCGGGTACGTGAAATTGCCGAAACAGACAATGGGAAAATCGGCACATTGTATAAAATCGCAATGAATGTCGACAGGCTGAATGCCGATAAAACAGCGCCTGTGAAAAAATATCTGGACGAAATTGATGCGATAAAATCAGTCGACGATTTGCCCGCATACCTGGGGCAGATGCATCGATTTGCATCGGCGTTCTGGGGCGATGGCGTGGCGTTGGATGAAAAAAACAGCGAATATTATCTGTACAATATTGGCCAGGGCGGAATCGGTCTGTCACGCGATTACTATTTTGATACAGATGACAAGTCTGTTGAAATACGCGCAAAATATCGTGACTTTATTGCACGCCAGGCGAAAAATTTCGGATTGGATATAGATGCGGATAAAATTTATGCACTGGAAGAAAGAATGGCGGCATCGTTTTTTACAAAGGAAAAATTGCGCGATCCAAATGCCAATTATCACAAAATGTCAATTGATGAATTAAAAACACAATTTCCAGGATTTGACTGGGGCACGTATTTATCTGCGCGTGGGGCATCTGGCGCCACAGACGTCAATGTAAATCAACCATCTGCAATAACAGAATCTGTTGCGATTATGAATGATACTGATTTGGATTTAATCAAGGATTATCTGAAATATTGCATTATCAGCGCCGCAGATACGTTACTGGACGACGAAACATACGAAATATCTTTTGATTTTTATAATCGCACAATGGCGGGACAAATCGAACCAAAACCACGATGGAAACGCGCCGTTTCATTACTGGACGGAACACTGGGCGAAGAAATCGGCCGCCTGTACGTGGATAAATATTTTTCTGGGGCCGCAAAAGAACGCATGCAAAAACTGGTCCAGAATTTACAGCGCGCGTTGGGTATGCGCATAGAAAATCTGGAATGGATGTCAGACGAAACAAAATCACGCGCGTTAAAAAAGTTGGACACATTTCATGCAAAAATCGGATATCCCGACAAGTGGCGCGATTATTCCAAACTGGATATCGATGAAAATTTATCGCTGTGGGAAAATATGGTGAACGTCGCAGAATTTGAAGACGCGTTCTGGATTGAAAAAATCGGCCAGAAAAAAGACCCAACCATATGGTATATGAACGCGCACGAGGTTAATGCATACTATGACCCAACAACAAACGAAATCTGTTTTCCCGCAGGGATTTTACAATACCCGTTCTTTGACATGTCGGCGGACGATGCGTTTAACTATGGCGCAATTGGCAGTGTGATTGGCCACGAAATGACGCATGGGTTCGACGATTCTGGGCGCCAGTTTGATGCCGATGGCAATCTGCGCGACTGGTGGACGGCCGCCGATGCAGATGGTTTTAACGCGCGCGCCAGTGTGTTAAAAGATTACTTTAACAACATCATGGTTGCACCTGGCGTTCATGCAAATGGCGAATTCACATTGGGTGAAAATTTGGCCGACTATGGCGGCATAACAGTTGCATATACGGCGTACAAGAACTTTGGCACACCATCGGGCGTCACAGAAAATATGACGGCGGACATGCGGTTCTTTATCGCGTATGCAGGCGTATGGGCGCAAAATATTCGTGATGCCGAAGTGCTGCGTCTGACAAAAATGGACGAACATTCCCTGGGGCAATGGCGCGTAAATGGGATTTTACCGCATATTGACGCATGGTATGATGCCTTTGACATCACCCCTGATGCCCTGTTATATCTGGCCCCGGAAAAGCGTATAAAATTGTGGTAATCAATTGGCCCGCGTTATGCGGGTCATTTTATTGGGAATACATGCAAATTGCTATTGCGCGATAAATTCACAACCCTGGTATCAACAAGTACCAAAGGGATTAATTATGCGCATGACAAAAACTATACTGGGGCTGGCATGTTGCTGGACGGTGCCAGCCATGGCCACAGACGCCCCAGATTTTACAACGTTGTACAATCTGTATAAAAATCTGGCCACGCAAAATGATATCACTGTCACCGCAGATATCACATCAACACGATTGTTAAATACGCCCGGTGCCCAGGCAACTGTTATAAACGGTGGCGGATTTAATTTTGATGGCGCAGGATATCTGGGCTTTGTTATATCAAACGGATATAACTTTTCATTGACGCGTGGCGGCGAATTCACCATGGATGGCACCACAGCCAATATTACAAATTCATTAACTGGATTTTCTAATTCATCATATGGTGGGGTCATATCCAATCTGGACGGAAATACGGTCATAGATAATTCTGCATTCACAAACAACGTATCTGCATCTGGCGGCGGCGCAATATACCAAGGCGCAAATTCTGTCGCAAATATCGAGGATTCTGTATTTCAATCTAATCAGGCGACGCGCGGCGATGGCGGCGTAATATACAGCGAATATGAATCCACCATGACGATAACGAATTCTGTTTTCATCGATAATTCTGCCCGCGATTACGGCGGCGTTGCGTTTAATGATGGCGCACTGAACATTAATAACACAACATTTATATCAAACACCGCAGACAGTGGCGGGGCACTGTATAATTCCAACACAATGAACATCACCAGTACAGAATTTTCCAATAATACCGCAACATCAGGCGCCGGCGCAATATACACAACAGGCGCAATGAACGTGACAGATACTGTGTTTAAAAATAATTCTGGGGCAACAGGTGGCGCCATCGGCAACTATGGCATCACAGGCGATACGCTGTACGCGGTGGTTCAGAATTCTGTTTTTTCTGATAACAGTGCTGAATACGGCGGCGCAATATATAACTGGGATGACATGTACGTAATCGACAGCAATTTCACAAATAACAGTGCCACAGAATCTGGTGGGGCAATACACAACTTGGCCGAATTGTACTTAATCGCGATGAATGACGATATTACGTTTACTGGCAATACGTTAAACAACGCACCAAACGCAATCTATTCAGACGGCACAATTGGCATGAATGCCGCACCTGGTCGAACAATCACATTTAACGATCCAATCCAGGGCACGGGCAATATAAACATCAATCAACCATACGTATTTGATTCTGATGACGTACCCACAGGGGGTGATGTTGTATTGTCTGCGGATATGTCCGGATTTTCTGGCAACGTTACACAATACGCAGGCACAGTGCACGTCAATGACGGCGCAACATTTTTTAACGCACAAAACCTGGACATCCAGGGTGGTACACTGGTACTGGGGACGAACAACATCCACGCAACAAACGTATCATTTGGGGACGAATCCAGACTGCAGATTTCTGTGCAAGACCAAAATCAATACGGATACATTCTGGCCGACACTTTCACCATCAGCGATACTGCAAATCTGGACGTGATTTTATACCCCAGTGCAATCCCCAACGGTGGCGATATAAAATTGCACCTATTGCGCAGCGATAATGCCATCACAGATAACTTTATACCGCAAATAAATAATACAATGTACGAATTTATGCAGATGGGTAACGGATGGTATGCAATAACCCAGGTCGCCGAATTCGACGACGTTATCCGAAACAGTGGTGGAACGCAAAACAACCTGAACACCGCAGGCGCATGGCAGAACGCACCAGACGCCACCCAGACAACGGGACATGCACTGTATAACCGTTTGATTGCACTGTTACAAACAAACCCCACAGAATATATCCATGCGCTAAGTGCATTGGCACCGTCTGCGGCACCACTGATGCAAATTATGGGAACGTCATATCTGTCACGGACCCAGTCGATGATTAACAATACACGTAATGAATACGATGTCGGACGCGGAAAAATATGGACAGCGATAATGGGAACGTTGGGACATCTGGACCGCACAGACCAGCACGCAAAATTTAATATACGTGGCATTGGTGGCGGAATCGGCGCAGAATCTGGGCGCAACGATATAACTGTTGGTGGCGCATTCACGTTCCAATATGATAAATCCATCAGCTGGGCCCACAATATTCGCGCAACCACAGACGGTGGCGCACTGTACGCAAAATATACCCCGAATAATCTGGAATTCCAGGCAGGTGGCGCAATGTTCTATACCCATATGCGCGAAGTCAAAAACGTCGCAGGATTGGCACTGGATAACAATCCGTCTATGTACACGTATGGCGCATGGTCAGATATTGGATATAAATTTCAATCGGAAAATTGGCGCATCACACCACGAATTGGAACAAAGTACACAATGATACACCACAGCACATCAACAGACGATGCCACCCAAACAATTCGCGGGGATAATATGCACTTTTGGACGGCGTACACCGACGCCACGGTGGGATATGATGCAATAACCCTGGGGGATGTACAGTTAATACCATCTGTGACAATTGGCGGCACATACGACATGCGCGCAGACACCCAGATATTTGATGTGGCGGTAAATAATACAACATATACCATCACCGGTACACCACTGGCGCGATGGGCCGGCACAATCGGCGCAGATATGCGTATTAAATTTGACACAGGGGCACAAATAGACATCAGCCTGGCAACCCAACTGCGCCAGGGATACAGCGATATAACCGCCACGGTATACGGAATATTGCGATTTTAAAACAAAATCACCGGCGATTACTCGACCGGTGATTTCTCCCCTCCTTCTGGTTACCCAGAAACTGGTCATGCCACAACGGACCGCGTGGTCAAACGCCCAGCGAAATTATGCTGCACGGGCAACATGTTGTGACGCGGTGCCATCGGCGGCATCCATAATCTTCTTCGCCTCTGCAAAGACCATTTCTTTGACCCGTAATGCCAAGGCCTTGGTATCCATTGATTCTGCGGCGACATCAAAGTTATCTGTACGAATTTGCAGTGATACGTACGCACCCACCAGTGACGGCCGTGGCAAATCTTCGATTGAACGTGGCGCATTGTTGTTGCCAATCTGTAATTCATCCGCCAGTGATATAATCTGTCTGTCTTCGTTAACCCATACTGTTGTGGTCAATACTTGGTTTAAGGCAATCATTATTTCTTTGATAGATTTTGTCATGGTGCGGTCCCTCCTTTTTCGGGTGTGTTGATAAAAAATTCAACCAGGTTTTGTATTTACACAGGTATTTACAAAAAACGAATTTGAATTTTTTTAGTTATCGGTTACTTTTGCCAGTTTTCCGGTTTTTTGGCGGATTTTTCGGGCTTTTTAGAACTTTTCTCCTTGTCTATACAAACATCTTAGAACAAAAACGAATCGCAGGTCAAGCATAAAATATAAATATTTTCATTTTATTTTTAATTTACTGTAATTTATTTCCCAGACCATAAAATACCATAAAATAATTATAATTTGTCATTGACAACCATATTTTACCATGCTACATTCACAGGGAAGCAAGGAAAGGGAAACCGGGCAATATGCCCCATAAGAAGCGAAAATGTCATTGTTTCTCTCATCTTATGAAAATCGTTTGGATACCAAGGGTCGTATATCTGTGCCGGCCTCTTTCCGCGCTTCGGTTGCGTCTGAAACGTTTCCGGGGGTCGTGCTGTATCGTTCGTTTACAAATAACTGTATCGAAGGGTTATCGATGTCACGTATGGAACAATTGGCCGCGGCGACCGACAAGATGGGCGTGTTTGACAGCGAACTGGACGATTTATCAGCGATGCTGTTTGCGGATGCACGGCCACTGGCGTTCGATGTTACGGGGCGAATTGTGATACCGGGGGATTTGTTGCGGCACGCGGGGATTACTGATACCGCGGTATTTGTCGGCCGCGGGACCAGCTTTCAAATATGGAACCCAGATGCATTCCGTACCGCCCAGGAAAAATCACTGGAACACTTGCGCACAACCCGCCCGAATTTAACCATCGCATAAAATCATTCTATACCAACCCGCCGCACGGTTTTTATTCCGCAACAATATAAGAAAAAATCCCCCAATCGGGGGATTTTTATCAGTTACCCATAATATGCTGTAACCACACGTCTGTTGTCAAAGTATCGCCACCAGACGCGGTATCTTCGACACCATTCACACTCATACACGTTGTGATTATCGGGTTACATGCACGGCGCGCAACACTGTTCGCCGCAGAACCACCGGACAGTTCCAAAACATCGTTCAACGTATTATTCGACACATTTGTTGAACACTTGTCATCGGTATAGATAGCGGACGTAAGTGTGCTTGCATGTTCTACCACATATGTTGCATCAACCTGGTCACAGTCCGAACCATTAACTTTTGCATACAGTGGCCGCTTCAGACGGATATAGCCAGCCTCGTCCGCGTCATAGTTATTCTGACTGAGGCACGATGCGACATCCGTGATGCAATCTTCGGCATAATCCGCCAGAACGGTATCCTGGGCCGACTTTATCTGGACCAATGTGCGGTTCAAGAATTCTTTGACCACGTTATTATCTGGTTTGTATGTATTTGTCTGGCCAGTGGTGTTGTACGTCAAATCTTGACACTGGTTCAGTACAGACATGCACATTCCATAATTCTTGTTATCCGCATC
>CALXPA010000012.1 GCA_944390185.1 uncultured Alphaproteobacteria bacterium
TGATGAATTTGATTTCACTGGAAGAACATTTCTTTTTCAGTGGCGCCAAGACACAAAAAACCGGATTTTACGATTTGATTAATACTGTGCGCGACATGCGCAAGGAACTGATGGCGCGCATCGTTAAAAAGTCCACGGCCGAAAATGGCGAAGTGTGGTGTATTTCAAAACATTTGCTGGCGGCGTCTATGCGCGTGATGGAGGTTGGAACCAAGGCCTTGTCTGCGGGAAATACGACCGATGCGTACAATTTATTTAACAAGGCGTATGAACTGTATTCACTGTTTTGGGGTATTAACATGGATCTGATTGATTTGACCGGCGTCAAGCAAGTTGCCCCGGATGTATATGCCAAATGCGCAATGCCTGATGCGGCCGACGCGTCAAAAAATCCTGGGCCCAGCGTTGCGGAATCCCGGTCGGCGGTTCGGCGTTTGGGCGATTGGGTTAAAAATGCGGTTAATTGCTGTATCGAATAAATTCGTGGTTGATTTAGGTGTGCGAAAAATGGTAAAATGTAACCTAAGAGAGATGTAAATTTTGATTATACGCGGTGTAAATCTTGGTGGGTTGTTTATGGCGATGATGGCGGTGTTCGTCACGGGTGTGGCGGATGCCGACACGACGCCCAGTTCGCGTTCTGCCACCAATGTTATCCAGGTTGCGTCCCCGCGCACAGATGGGACGGCGGCCCGTGTTTCGCGCAGTACATCATCTGGATCTGGTAATTCTGGGGCCCAGGAAACTGGGGCGGCGACGTCGGGACGTACATCGTCGGGGGCGGTCGCACGCAGTGCGGCGCGTCGCAATACGATGAATACGTCGACGGTTTCGCGCGCGGCGGTTGCACCGACCCAGGTGCGCAGTGCGGCAACAACGGCGCGTGGTGGTGTTGTGCGTTCGGGTGTTGTGTCGGGGGCCGGGGCGTCGCGTGGCGCGACGACATCGCGCGCAGCGGCGACGAACATGGTACGCAGTGCGACGCACAATGCGTCTTTGGCGCGTTCGGCATCGAATTCATCGGTTGTTGGGGCGTCGCGTGCGGCGTCTGCACGTGCGACGGCGGTGTTTACAGACATTGATTCTATTGGTGGTGGTTATGCCCAGTGTCGCGAGGCGTATGCCACATGCATGGACCAGTTTTGTGCCAACGCGAATGACACGTATCGTCGGTGCGTGTGCAGTGCGCGTTACGATGACATACGTAATACAGAATCTGCGATTGATATGGCGCTGGGGATGCTGGCCCAGTTCGAGAATAATAATCTGGCGGCGGTTGAATTAAGCGCCGAAGAAGTTTCGGCGATGTACAGCGCGACCGAAGGGGAAAATGCAATCCGCCAGGATACCAGTGCCGCGAATGAAATGCTGATGGAAATTAATGCGTTGTTGTCGGGCGAAACAGGTCCAAAATCTGAATCCAGCAATTCTATTGAGGTTGCTGGTCTGATTCCGGTCAGTTTTGATAATGATTTCAGTGATATTTGGTCTGGGGGTGGCAATTCAATCTTTGATTCCCAGGACGGCGGGGTTGATTACACCACCCTGACGGGCCAGGAATTGTATAACCAGGTGAACAAACAATGTCTGGAACTGGTGGCGGATTCGTGTGAAAACGATGCGGTGCTGAATATGGCGCGCAGTGCGTACAGCATCCTGATTGCCCAGGATTGCAATACGTATGAAAAGCGGGTTGATGCGCAACAAGAAACACTGGAGAGTACTGTTCGTACAGCCGAAAAGTATTTACGTGATGCCCGACTGGAAGAATATCGTTCGCATAATTCGGCCGACGTGAATGAATGCGTCGCCGCCGTGCGCAGTGCGATACTGACCGATGTGGCGTGTGGGCCAAATTTTGAAAAGTGCATGGACTATACCGGGGCATATGTGAACGCGTCAACCGGCGAACCGATTTATTCACCACGCTTGTTTGAAATGCAGGATTTGATTTTGCTGCCGGGGGTTGGTGACGATGGCGCGGGTGATATATTGGGCGAAAATCCAGAATTTAATGAATTCTTGGATGGCAAGCGGATGTTCGCAGAATCGGCACTGGATACATGCCGCGATATGTCTGATATCGTGTGGTCAGAATTCAAGCGCCAGGCATTAATTGAAATCGCCCAGGCCCAGGATGAAAAAATCGAAGAAGTAAGAATGTCATGCGTCAGCACGATGGCCGAATGTTATGATGCCCAGGCGGGACAGCTGCGCGATTTTGGTGATACGACGGCCCAGTATTCTGGCGCGTTAAGTGCGTATGCCGCACGCGAAATGTGCCAGGACCAGGTTATCGCATGTGCGTCATTGTATGGCGATACAGATGATTGCGAATTTGACGGAAATGGCCAGTTGACGACGGGTAATGCCGCTGGTGCGACCGCCAACGATCGGTGTGGGTTGACGGCATTGTTGAATTTTGTGGATTCTGTGGATACAATCCGCATTGCCGAAGGGTGTGAAACCGCACTGGAAAATTATCTGCAGAAAAAGTGTACCCCAACCACCGGCGACATCGGATATCCATGGGACTGTCGGTCAGTATCCATCAATGATATGCGTGACGATCTGGAGAACTTTGCAGGTATAACGTGTAATTTTGCCGACGACAAAGCTTTAGGAACGGGGGTGGATAGTAGTGTTGACGCGCTGATTAATGATGCGGTGCAGACAGTGATGGATGAATTGGCCGCGCAAATGGCGGACCAGTGCGAAACACTGGATGGGTATTGGGTTGACAGCCAGGATTTTAATTCGCTGATGTATGGCGAAGGGGCGGCGGGTGCCGAAAACCCGGCGGGTGCCGATGGAACATTGTTACAGGCGTTTTACACGGCGGCATTTGGCGGGAACCAGATGACCAACCTGGGGCGGTGTGTGGAAAATTCAACAATGGTGCGGTGTTTGGCGTATAACAGTGGTGCGGACGATGCAGATGCGGTTGCGCGGTACGATGCCGAACGTGATGAATGCATATTCTCGGACGCGTGGTATGAACAACAGTGCACCGAAAAACTGGGCGGATATTACGAGACGGCCGATTCCACATGCTATGTTTCAAATGGGGGTGTGTAATGATGCGGACAAAGGTTGGTGTGATTTTATCGATACTGGTGGCCGCATGTTGGGCGCCCTGGGCCCATGGGGGACTGATTGATATAGCAAACCCGGAACCCTGGGGCAATCCGCAGTTGACTACTTGTTTGGGAGGGGATTCAACACAGCTAGCGCAGGCAGTGATTGGTGTGAATAAGAAGAATCAAAATTGTAACCCATTTCGATCCGGGGGGGGGAACAGCACGCCCTTCTGTTTGGGGAGTGGGGATGCGACAAATACCTGTTGCCAACCAGAGGGCGGAAATGATTATGGATTGATGTTATTGGTCGCGCGCGAGGTTAATGATCATGGTGCATATTTTTGCCCGACAACCATTTATGGGGATAAGTATAGTGGAGATAGAAGCAAGGACAGTGATACAACTTATAGGTGGCGTTCGTATACATTGTATGGTGATTCTTCTAATGGCAGCGGGTGTTTTTGGGCGTGTATGCCGGGATATGGCGGGGACAAGTGTGCACAGACCCAGGGATTTGGTTGTGATACCGTGCCGATAACACGGGATGCCTATGATAGCTATGGCATGACGCGTACACCAGAGATCGAAAACCAAATACCGATGTTTGTAAAAAATCACTACGCTGCATGTAATAGTAGCTTGTGTAGAGGCTCACATGAGAAACATTTTAATCAAGAGCATGATATCATTTTGGCGGTGACGGGATGGTTGACGTCTGGACACGGGGTGCATGTTCGGCCCGTAACAATTCGTGCAAAGTGGCTGTATGCTGACGGTACAAAATCCAATTGGGTGGCTGAGGCTAAGGATGCAACGCGGGTTGCTGTTCAGGCCTACCTGGCGGGGGGACAGTCGCAGCTATTGTGCAAGACGGGATATACCCGTAATTCAGATAATACAGATTGTATAGAAGTTGATGCCCAGGCGTGTAACATGCAAAATCTGTGTCCTGGTTTTACCGAGGATGGATTTGACCCAGAAACAATGATAATGGAGAAAGGTGCCGACCGTAACTGTTATATGTACACGTGCAAGGACCCAGAAATGGCCTTTGCGTCGGGGGCCAGTTTTGAATGCACGGCGTGTGTTGAAAATATGCGTAATGGTGTGTCGCCGGCGGATGGAACATGTGTGACATGCGAGGTTGGCCAAGTATTTGACAAGAATGCCAAAAGCACCGGATATTGTACATCGGCAACCGCGTATACCAAGACGGATATGCAATATGGTGCCGGGAAAACGCGCGCAACCAGTGGGGATCTGGATACCCAATGTTGGACCATATCGGATATTGACCAGTACAAGGCATGTGTTGCAAATGGCGGGGCGACGTCGTTGGCGTCTGGTACGCTGTCACGGGCATTGCCGGCGACGGCCGTACAGTACAAGTTTGCCCAAACGGAAACAAAACTGGATTTGTCGGCGCCAACAACCGTCCAGACCAGTGTGTATGCGACACCAGCCAACCAGACCAGTTTGACCGTACCAGCCGTGTCGCAACAATTGCAACAGGCTGTATCGGCCGTAAATTAATCCTGGTGTAAAAAATATGTTAAAGAATACCCGCCACAATTGTGGCGGGTTTATGTGCGGTATAAACGAATTTTAAAATATTATTTTTCCGCGCCGTCGGTCATGCCGTTCAGTGCACGTAACAGGTTTTTGACTGTTTGCCGCTGGGCATCGCTGTCCAGTTTCCAGTACAGATTAATTATCTCTAGCGATTCATTGCGCCCCAATAAATCTTCGGGTGTTGGTTCGGCAACACGATGTACGCGACCGTTGCGCGTCGGTTCGGGCATGTTGCCCGGCAGACCCTGGAAAAAGAATGACACAGGTGTTTCCATGGCGACGCTGAGTTCAAACAGGCGCGACGCAGATATGCGGTTGCCTGCACTCTCGTACTTTTGGATTTGTTGGAATGTCACGCCGCAAATCTTGGATAAATCTTTCTGGGACAAGCCCATCATTACACGGCGCAACTGTATCCGCTGGCCAATGTGTTCATCAACAGATGTTGGTATAAATGGTCTACCGCTCATTTCCCTTCTCGCTGGTTGCAAATGTTACTGTAAGAAACACTTCCTATACGTTACTTATTTATACCTTTTTTCTTTTTCTTTTGCAATCAAAAAACTGATATGATATTTTCATCCGGAAATAAAAGGGAGTTTTTTTATGATTAAACCAGTCGTTTTGTGCATATTGGACGGGGTCGGTATCGGAAAATCTGATCAACATAATGCCGTCAAAGTTGCCAGGATGCCATGCTGGAACGCCCTGTTTCAGGCGTATCCGCATTCGCGCCTGGATGCCAGTGGCGGTGCCGTCGGATTGCCAGATGGCATCATGGGTAATTCCGAAGTGGGTCACATAACAATCGGTGCCGGACGGGTGGTAAATCAATTTTTGCGACGGTTCCAATTGGAAAATTGGGATAAAAATCCTGTGTTGGGTGACTTTACCGATTCGGTGCGCGAACGTGGTGGGGTGGTTCATATGGCCGGATTGATGTCTGATGGACGGGTGCATTCTGATGTGCGCGATATGATGGTTATCGCACGGCGTATATTGGATGCAGGATTGCGCCTGGTCATCCATTTTATCGCAGATGGCCGCGATACACCGCCCCAGTCGGCCGCAACATATATATCATTAATCCAAAACGAATTGCGCGAATATATGGCGGATGGACGCGCGTTCTTTGGAACGCTGGCCGGGCGATACTATGCCATGGACAGAAATAAAAATATGGATCGCACCGCGTTGGCGTTCGACGCAATCGCACGGGCCCAGGCCCAATACCACGCCGCAACCATCGAAGATGCGCTGCGGGATGCATATGCGCGCGGCGAAACAGATGAATTTATCCGGCCCACCGTCATCGATGGCGATGTCCCGGTAACATCCAAAGATGGGTTCTTGTTCGGCAATTATCGCAGTGATCGTGCACGACAAATCGTGCGGGCAATGCTGGACACAGGGGCGGTGATGTTGTGCTTTTCTGAATACGGCGAAGGATTAAATGATGTCTGCCCCGCCCTGTTGCCAGATGTCACAATAAAAAATACGCTGGGGGATGTGTTGGCGCAAAACCGAATCAGTCAGTTGCGAATCGCTGAAACAGAAAAATACAACCATGTGACGTACTTTTTTGACGCAGAACGTAATGTCGATTTCGATGGCGAAGAAAAAATCTTGATCCCGTCGCCAGATGTCGCAACGTTCGATTCGGCACCAGAAATGTCGGCCGAAAAAATCACAGACGCACTGTTGCCAAAATTGGCCCAGTTCGATGTCGTGATTCTAAACTGGGCAAATGGGGATATGGTCGGACATACCGGAAATATGGACGCAACAGTACGTGCGATGGAGGTCTTGGATGCCCAATTGGCGCGCCTGGTGCCGGCGGTGTTGGAACTGGGCGGGGTTGTGCTGATTACCGCAGACCATGGTAATGCAGAAAAAATGTGGGACGATAAAAACAACGTGCCCTGGACAGCGCATACAACAAACCCAGTGAATTTTGTCGTGGTGTCAAATGGACTGGTGCATGCAGTGCGCGATGGGGGACTGGCCGATATCGCGCCGACGATTCTGAAGCTGTTGGGATTGGCGCAGCCGCCAGAGATGACAGGACACAGTTTAATCTGAGATGTCGCAGTCGCCAATGGTATGGCGGCTGTTTTTTGATTCTGCGCGGCGGGCACGAAAAAAATCACGCAGCAATGTGGCCGATGCGTCCGCAAATTCAGGAATTTGAATAACGTCTGGGCGCCACAGGTGGCGGTCTGTGTCATATATGCGCGCGTTGTGCAGTATGCCGCCACCCTTGGCGTCTGGGGCGGCAAAGTATATCCGACGAATTCGCGCCAGGGATATCGCAGTGGCGCACATCGCACATGGTTCCAGACTGACGTATATGTCGCAGTCGTCCAGAAACTTGGCCCCCAGTTTTTTGCATGCGCGGTTTATCGCAACGATTTCGGCGTGCAATGTGGGGTTCTGTTTTAACTGGACCTGGTTTTCGCCGCGCGCAATAATCGCGCCGTCGCGCACCACAACCGCGCCAATCGGCACGTCGCCGTGTGATGCGGCACGAATCGCTGTATTTAAAGCTTGCGTCATGAATTCCATGGTATACACTGTAAACCATGAATTCGAAATTGCAAATCATTTCCGGGCGCTTTCGGGGGCGCAAATTACATCTGCCGCCGGGGGCGCGGCCAACACAAAACCGCGCGCGTGCCGCCGTGTTTAATATGCTGGCGGCTGGGTTGGTGGCGCCAGATGCGGCGCTGGGGGTGTGGGATGCCTTTGCCGGCAGCGGGGCGTTCGGTATCGAATGTCTGTCCCGATATCCGAATGCGGCGGTTGTCTTTACAGATATTTCGCCGGCGTCTGTGGCGACAATTAAAAAAAATCTGGGCGCGCTGGGCGGGAATGTGTCGGGCGTGGTGCACCAGATGAATGCCGTGGACGTGGTGGATACGTTCGGCCCAAATGCAGATTTGGTATTCATAGATGCGCCGTATGATTCGGCGGGGATGGGGATGGCGCTGGTCCGGCAATTGACACAGGTGGCGCGCCCAGGGACGCTGGTCGTGTGGGAACAAGATGACGCCGGTTCGTCCAATATGCCAGATGGATGGTGCGTGCTGCGCGATAAAAAGTATGGGCGCGCGCGTTTCATTATCGCACGGCGCGGATAAATAAAAACCTTGATTTTTCAATAATTTTGATAAATAATATGCGCCGCATGACACCCTTGGAGGTCATGTAACCATAATAACTGTAAGTAATCTTAAAGGATTGAAAATGGCAATTAAATTAAATGCAAAAATTCGCGATCGTGTCGGCAAGGGGGCCGCGCGTGGCGTACGTAAAAATAAAAATATCCCCGCGGTTGTATATGGCGAAAAACAGGCGCCTGTGGCAATCGAACTGAATGGGCGTGAATTTGACGCGTTGCTGAAAATACCCAGCTTGCGTACAAAATTAATCGAAATTGATACAGATAATGGACACGAAGATGCCATGCTGATGGACATACAATATCACCCAGTGTCTGATGCAGTGGTGCATGTCGACTTTAAGCGTATCGATGTTAAAAAACCAGTCGAAGTCAGTGTCCCTGTCGAGGTTGTTAATGCCGATGTGTCCAAGGGATTAAAACTGGGCGGCGTATTGAACTTTGCGGTGCGCAAGGTTGCGGTGCGTGGACTGGTCCATGATATCCCAGAAAAAATCGTTATTGATTTAGCGAACTTAAGCATTGGTGATTCTGTGCACGGATCTGATTTGAATCTGCCACAGGGTATCGAATTGGGTCTGCACCAGGCGGAATTGGCGTTCGCAACAATCGGTGGTAAAATGCCAGACGAAGCCGATACAAACAAGGCGGCCGCGGCCGCAGCAGATGCCAAAAAATAATAATGTGCATTCTGTATGTAGAACCGTTCCAAATGGGACGGTTTTTTATTATTTTTTTCCTGTGGTCTTGAAATGGAATTTAATGTTCACTATATGCTATGCGAACAAAAAGTATGCGATTTTTAGCAAGGAGTAAAAAATGGCAAAAGTGTTAGGTATCGATTTGGGTACAACGAATTCCGCCATGGCGTTCATGGACGGTTCTGAACCAAAAATTATCGAGAATTCAGAGGGACAGCGTACAACACCGTCTGTGGTGGCGCTGACGTCGGGGGGTGAACAACTGGTGGGTATCACTGCGAAAAACCAGGCGGTTACTAATCCGGAAAATACAATATATGAAATCAAGCGTCTGATGGGATTGCGCTATGACAGTCCGGCGGTCAAAGAAATCGCGGCACGTGTGCCGTATAAAATCGTCGCCGGGGATAATGGCGATGCGTGGGTCGAAATGGATGGAAAAAAATATGCCCCGTCCCAGGTGTCGGCAATGATTTTGGCAAAGCTGAAAAAAGATGCCGAAGCGTATCTGGGCGAAACCGTTACAGATGCTGTTATTACTGTGCCGGCGTATTTTAATGATTCACAGCGCCAGGCAACCAAAGACGCGGGGCGTATCGCGGGACTGAATGTTTTGCGTATCGTGAACGAACCCACGGCGGCGGCGCTGGCCTATGGTCTGGACAAGGATAAAAACGGCACAATCGCAGTGTACGATTTAGGTGGCGGTACGTTTGATATTTCTATCTTGGAAATCGTGGACGGTGTATTTGAAGTAAAATCAACCAATGGGGATACTGCGTTGGGTGGTTCTGACTTTGACGCCCGCGTGTTAAAGTATTTGATTGACGAATTTAAATCCCAGACAGGTATCGATTTATCAAATGATAAATTGGCGTTACAGCGTCTGAAAGAGGCCGCAGAAAAGGCAAAAATTGAACTGTCGTCCAAGACAACAACGGATATTAACCTGCCGTTCTTGACGGCGGATGCCACGGGACCAAAGCACTTTAATACAACACTGACGCGTGCAAAGCTGGAATCATTGGTCGATGATCTGATTCAAAAAACAATTGAACCGTGTCGCAAGGCGTTAAAGGATGCGGGTCTGGATAAAGGACAGATTAATGAAGTTATTCTGGTCGGTGGGCAGACGCGTATGCCAAAAGTTCAAGAAACCGTCAAAGAATTCTTTGGACGTGAACCGCACAAAGGCGTAAATCCAGACGAAGTGGTTGCGTTGGGTGCGGCAATCCAGGGCGGTGTACTGAAGGGTGACGTCAAAGACGTATTGTTGTTGGATGTGACACCGTTGTCACTGGGGATTGAAACTTTGGGTGGTGTGTTTACGCGATTGATTGACCGCAACACGACAATCCCAACGAAAAAGTCCCAGGTCTTTAGTACAGCAGAAGATAATCAGTCTGCGGTGACAATTCGTGTGTTCCAGGGCGAACGTGATATGGCGGCAGATAACAAATTGCTGGGGCAATTTAATCTGGAAGGTATCGCCCCTGCCCCGCGTGGTATGCCGCAAATCGAAGTGTCGTTTGATATTGACGCGAATGGTATCGTGCATGTGTCGGCCAAAGACAAGGGAACTGGCAAGGAACAGGCGATTTCTATTAAGTCTGATGGCGGATTAAGTGAAGATGAAATCAAGCGCATGGTCGATGAAGCCGCCGCCAATGCCGATGCAGACAAGAAAAAACGCGAACTGGCCGAGGCGAAAAATGCCGCAGAAACCGCCATATTCAGTATCGAAAAATCATTGAAAGAACATGGCGATAAAATCAGTGCGGACGAAAAACAGGCCATCGAAGATGCAAAAAAAGAACTGGCCGATGAATTGGCCAAGACCGATGCAACCGCAGAAAGCCTGAAAGCCAAGACAGATGCGTTGGCGGAAAAAGCCATGAAATTGGGCGAAGCCGTATACAAGGCGTCCCAAGAAGCGGCTGCGGCGTCAGAAAATGCCGAAAACAAGGCAAATGATGACGGTGCACGTGATGCAGATTTTTCTGAAAAGAAATAATCATAGATACTGTCACACAAAAAAGCGCCCCGGACAGGGGCGCTTTTTTTAACGTTTGGGGTGTTCGCCCTGGTGTCGGGCGGCAGACAGCGCCGTTCGCAGGGACTGTTCGGCAATTTGACGCAATTTTTGCGCAAATGTGCGCATGTTCATGGCGTCAGCCACACTGTCGGCGAAAATTTGGGATATGTATTCAATTTGGGTCGGTGCGATAATAAATACTTCGCTGGTTATATTTGACGGATTCAGGCGATATGTTGGTTCTGGCATAATGAAAATTCCCCCCGGATTTTGTAAAATAATTGCGTTTTCATACTTGTTTGTCTGTTTGTTTGCATTATATCATAAAGTATCTTGACCGCAAGGTGCAAAATTGCTATACCAACAGGGAAAAAACAAGGAAAACAGCATGTTCAAAAATGTTATCGGGAAATTATTGGGTTCGGCCAATGACAGAATTGTGAAATCTTATGATAAAACGGTATCGCTGATAAACGATTTGGAACCAAAATATCACGCCATGTCGGACGAAGAATTACGTGCCCAGACAGACGTGTTGCGTAAACGTCTGGCCGATGGGGAAAAAGAAAAAAATATATTGCCAGACGCGTTCGCCCTGGTGCGCGAGGCATCGGTGCGGTCAATTGGACTGCGGCATTTTAATGTCCAGATGATTGGGGGCATGGTGCTGACCAATGGTCAGATTGCCGAAATGAAAACAGGTGAAGGTAAAACGTTGGTCGCGACATTGGCACTGTATCTAAAGGCGCTGCACGGTCGCGGGGCCCACTTGATTACTGTGAACGATTATTTGGCGTCGCGCGACGCCGAATGGATGGGCCAGGTTTATCGTTTCTTGGGCATGACTGTCGGTATTATTCAACATGATATGACCGATGATGAACGGCGTGCGGCGTACGCATGTGATATTACGTATGTAACAAATTCTGAACTGGGGTTTGATTATCTGCGTGATAATATGAAATTCTCTAAGGCCCAGCAAGTGCTGCGACCGTTGTTTTATGCCATCGTTGACGAAGTTGACAGTATTTTAATCGACGAAGCGCGTACGCCACTGATTATATCTGGGCCGGCCGAAGATACCAGTGAACTGTACGCCCAGGTTGATGCAGTTGTGGCGCAATTGGGGGCGGATGATTATAAAAAAGATGAAAAAGATCGCCATGTTACGTTGACCGATGTCGGTGTGGATACTGTGACGCGTTTGTTAAAGGCGGCAGGATTGCTGGTTGGGGATAATTTATACGCATCGGAAAATGCGGCGTTGGTCATGCATATCCAGCAATCGTTATTGGCACACCATCTATATCAGAAAAATGTTAACTATGTTGTGCGTAATGGCGAAATCTTGATTGTTGATGAATTTACAGGGCGCGTGATGACAGGACGCCGATTTGGCAAGGGACTGCACCAGGCTATCGAGGCCAAAGAACATGTCCAGGTTCAACCAGAAAATCAAACTGTGTCCAGTATATCGTATCAGAATTTATTCCGCCTGTATCCGACGTTGTCTGGTATGACCGGAACCGCCATGACCGAAGCCGCGGAATTCGAAGAAATCTATAAATTGCGCGTGGTATCTATCCCAACAAATCGGCCGGTGGCGCGTGTGGACCACCATGACGAAATCTATCGTAACAAAGATGAAAAATACGACGCAATTATAAAACAAATTGCCGAATGTATGGAACGAAAGCAGCCGGTGTTGGTTGGAACCGTGTCAATCGAAAAGTCCGAAGAACTGGCCGCAATCGTACGTAAAAAACTGGGCATAGAACCAGCGGTTCTAAACGCAAAGCATCACGAGTCTGAAGCGAAGATTGTTGCCCAGGCCGGCGCCCCAGGTGCGGTTACAATCGCAACCAATATGGCAGGCCGCGGGACGGATATTAAATTGGGCGGAAATGCCGAGAATTTGATTGCAGAACTGTCGCTGGACGATCCGGAATATGATGCGAAAAAACAGGAAATATATAATCGTATCGAAAAAAACAAACGCCAGGTTTTAGATGCAGGCGGTCTGTATGTTATCGGAACGGAACGGCATGAATCACGTCGTATCGATAACCAGTTGCGTGGGCGTTCTGGACGCCAGGGCGACCCCGGTGATTCTAAATTCTTTTTGGCGCTGGACGACGATTTGATGCGTATATTTGGTGCCGCGCGTCTGCAGGGTATGTTGACAACGTTAGGCCTGAAACCGGGCGAGGCAATAACGCACCCGTGGATAACCAAAGCGTTGGAAAAAGCACAAAAGCGGGTCGAAGCCAGATACTTTGAATCGCGTAAAGAATTGCTGAAATACGACGATGTTATGAATGAACAGCGTGGCGTTGTGTACAAACAGCGCGACGATCTGATGGTGTCGGATAATTTGACGCCGTTGGCACACGAAATGATTGGCGATGTCGTCGAAATGATATGCGAAAATAATATCCCGGAAAAAGCAACCCCGCCAGATTGGAATCTGCAAGGGGTTCATGATGCCATGATGCGGGCGTTCGCGCTGGATATTACTGATATAGAAAAGTGGAAAACAGACGAAACAATCACTGAACGTCGTGCGTATGAAACGCTGTATAATCTGGCAATGCGCCGGTATAATCACCAGGCGGAAAAATATGGGCCAGAATTGATGCAGATGGCGTCACGACAAATGATGCTGGGGGCGTTGGATTCTGTGTGGAAACGTCATCTGCAGCAGATGGATTATTTGCAGACCGCAATCGGATTGCGTGGGTATGCACAGAAAAATCCGCTGTACGAGTACAAGCGTGAAGCCCTGGATTTATTCCGCAATACGATTAATAATTTCAAGATTATGTCTGTGTCGTATATCTGTCGGATGGAATTGACACACGCTGATGTTGCCGCCACAGAACGCGAACGTGCGCAACATGACGCGTCGCTGAACCAGGCAGGTGAAGCCCGTCGAAATGCGCCATGTCCATGTGGTTCGGGACTGAAATACAAACACTGTTGTGGAAAGTTGAAATAAAAGCGGGGCACCTGCCCCGTTTTTTATTTGTCACCATAGTTCCCGAGAGTATTTTATTTTGTTACCCCGCGGCCCGGGCCCCGCGCGACGTGTCGCGTGGGTGGATGCAGACCGCGGGGGCTAGGTCATAGGAGCCGTCGCGCAGCGACACAAATAATATTGTCTGTGCTGGCGCACAGGACACCTATTCACCTGGATCCCGTGGTCAAGCCACGGGATGACAAAGAATGGAGAATGCCGCGTCGCGGGATGACAGATAAGAAGAACGCGGGGACCAGGGTACACGGAGATGACAGAGGATTGGGAATGCGCTATTTCGTTTCGCCCAAATATATCCCCAGGTTCGTTGCGATTTCTAGTAATGCGTCATCAGGTGATACGTATGCATCAGACGTCTGTAAATCTGGTATGTTGGGATCGGTGGTTACATACCCTGCGTCGAAAAAGTCGGCCAGGCTGACCGTTTTGCATTCACAGTTATGAATTGCCGTCATTACGTATGTTTCGTTGTTGGCAATCGCGTTTAATGCACAGTCTGCAAAGCGGGCCGCCAATATTCTGTCTGATGCAGTTGTATCGCCGACACGCTGGGTATGTTCTGGATATGCCGTGCGGTTGGCAATCCCGGCCGCGGTCAGTTTTCGTGATATCATATCCGCAGGACGCCCCGAATGACCGCGCAACGATATTCCTTCGGATACCAGAATAATACCATAATCGCGTGGCGCACGTTGTATATGACGTATCAACGCGTTGATGTCAAATTTAATTTCCGAGATTAAAATCGCAGATGCGCCAATCGCAATCCCGGCATTCAGTGCCAATTGACCACAGTCACGCCCCATTGTTTGTACAACAAACCAACGGTGATGACTGCGCGCGGTCAGCATTAACTGGTCACAAAAGGATGTCAGCTGTTGCACGGCCGTGTCAAAACCGATGGTTTTGTCAGTCAGCGGAATGTCCATATCAATCGTTTTGGGGATACAAATCAGTTGGATGTCAGAATATATATCACGGTTGCACCATGCCAGCGATATACTGCCATTGCCGCCAATCAAAACCAATGCGTCTAAACCCAATTCACGCAACGATTTACGTAACTGGCGATTAAAGTGTCCCAGGCGTCCTGAGTGGGCCGCCGTTTCGAAATTCAGTGCCCCTGGGTGACCATTGTGCAAAAAACTGCCCGCCATGCGCGCCCATTCAATCGGCAGCGTTTCATTATTAAATTCAATAACATGTGGCGGCGTGGCACACAGTCCATCTGTGCCATCCATTATACCAAATACGCGCCATCCGCGTAACGCCGCGCCACGGTACAGGCGCTGTATCACAGTGTTTAAACCGGAACAATCCCCGCCAGTTGTCATAATACCTATCTTTTTCATCCTTGGGCCCCCTGTGTATCTGTGTGATTATATCACAAATAAGTTGACAAAGAAATTATTTTTGCAATAATTTGTCCAAACTGAAGTACTTGAATTTGTGCAGGAGAATTACGGCATGTCAAAGAACAATAACAAGTCCACAAATATAGGCAAGACCAAGCGGTCAACGGATGATTTAATCGACAGTGCAATTGCCCAACAGAATGATTGGATGGAAAATCGACGCAATTTTGCACGGCGCTTTTTAAAAACACTGAACATCTTTGCGCGTCCGGCGGCAAAGCCAGATAATCAGTCTGATGTCCAGACTGCAACTGTACGTCGTGGCGGGTTGGCGGCGTATTGGTTCCCGATACTGTGTGCCGTGGTGGTGGTATTGATTGCTGTGTGGGTGGCGTTTTTCCATACCTGTTCGGGCCCTGCGGTGGTTGTGGCCGAACCTGGGGCGGCGGATGCGTCATCTATCCAGGTTGAACCTGTGCCAGATATAGTCGAACCATTTGCACCAATGTTTGACATTGTGCGTATCGAACCAGACGGCGATGTTGTCGTCGCAGGACGCTGGTTGCCGAATAAGAATATATCGATACTGGTGAATGGCGAAATCGTCGCGACAGAACGTACAGACAACAATGGTGAATTCGTGTATTCCCCTGCCCGTGCGTTTTCGGCGGGCAATTACACAATTGGTCTGATTGGCGTTGAACCAGAAATGCGTTCAGACGAAAATGTGTTCTTGTATATATCGGCGCATGGGTATAAAAATTCTGTGTCGTTGCTGATGACGGACGATGGCAGTACGTTGTTACAGGCCCCCAGTATTTTGAAATCTGGCGATTTGACCGTACGGAAAATAGACTATCTGGATACGGGACGTATCGTCGTGACGGGGGATGCGTTGCCGCGTTTGCGTGTATCGTTGACGTTGAACGGTGAATATTTGGGCTTTGCCAGGGTGTCTGATTACAAGCACTTTGGATTGGGGGCGGATGTTGGCGAACTGGTCCCGGGGCAAGAATATTCGATGGTGGTACGTTTGCATGACGGGGATGGCCGAACAATAGCGCATGTTACGCACAAATTTGTTATGCCAAAAATGACCGGCGATGACGATACATACTATACAGTACGCCGTGGGGACTGTCTGTGGATTATTGCGCGTAATTTCTTGCGTCGCGGTGTGTTGTTCAGCATTATCGCAGAACGTAACGATATCGAAAATCCGAATCTGATATATCCAAACCAAAATTTGCAAATACCAACAGGGGCATCGGCAAAATAAAATGAACGAAAAACGTCAGTCAGAAAAAATTTATCGCGATGCACATTCGGCCACAGATAAAAATGAATATGATTGGGGCCAGGTGTTCGCCACGGTAACATCACTGGAAAATCGTGCCAGAATGATTGGCGCGGTGTCGGTGTTGCGCGTTCTGGATTCGATGCGCAAAAGTATCGCACGCGGAAATAAAAACAAGAAAATTCTGCGGGCAACACAAATCAAACTGCAACAAATTCAAGCAGAAATTACTGAATATCAACAAAATCAGATGGTCAGATAGTAATATTTGTCACTGAATACAGGGGGGATTTTATGTCGGTCAGAAATTTATTCGGATACTTGGTTGGTATACTGTTGTTTTTGGTGATTGTGCCCGGGCTAATGTATGCGGTGGCGGCGAATTTTGTTTTACCTGTGAATCTGGTGATTGGGTATGTATTAGGAATGGTATTGGTTGCACTGGGTATAGTTTTTATGGTCTGGTCAAATATTGATATGGTAAAAATTGGACACGGGTGTCCGACAGATGGATTTAATATCGCACTGGGTGAACGAACAAAAAAACTGATTGTCAGTGGGCCATATAAATACACACGCAATCCGATGTTGTTTGGGACGTTTGTTTTCTATGTTGGATTGGCGTTTTTGCTTAATTCGTATTCTGCGTTAATTATACCGATTGCGTTCATTTTATACATGGTGTGGCATGTGAAAAAATTTGAAGAACCCAGACTGTATGCCGATTTCAAAGATGAGTATGTTAAATATAAAAACAACACACCGCTGTTGTTTCCGAAATTGAAAAAGCAATAATGCAATTTGAACGGAAAATTTGATAGCATTTATGCTGGACATTTGTCTTTTTTATCTATAGAATGCACAGGCATTGCGGGCGTGGTATAATGGTAGCACGTCAGCTTCCCAAGCTGAAGACGAGGGTTCGATTCCCTTCGCCCGCACCAGTGAT
>CALXPA010000013.1 GCA_944390185.1 uncultured Alphaproteobacteria bacterium
ATTTCAAATCCGCGTTTTTCCAGTGCCTTGTTTAATGCAACCGCCATAGAATCATACCCCCGTTGATGTTTTAATATACTGAACAATAATCCCACAGACCACAAATCTGGCCGAATGTCAGACAAATTTGGGTGACCCAATGCCCCAACAAATGTCAGTTTCTTTATCCCGCGGCGGCGAAATTCGCGAACCGCCGGCCATCCGCCACCCAGACGCACCGCAATGTCAGGCGCCAGCCGCGCATCATAAAAATTCTTTAGCCCCACAACATACACGTCCCATCCCGCACGACGCAACGCATCGCGCGCAAAAAACGGTAAATCTAATGCGCCGGCAATTAATGCAATCTTTTTATCTGTATTGGTCTTCATATTCTGGTATGGTACGAATAAATCAGGCTGGAATCAAGTTGCAATTTATGTTATCATTCCAGTAACGGTATTAATTTGGGTGATTTAATATGAAGCGAATATCATATGCAATTTTTTTGGCGTTGCTGGTAACTGCGCCGGCAATGGCGTCGTATTCGGATTCGCAATTTCGTGATGAAATTGCCACAGGGCTGGATTTAATCGCGGTGCGTGAAAATGTCGATGCCCCAGATGATGCGCCCGGGGCGTTGGGACTGGAAGTATATCAGACAACGGATGCGGTGTCTGGGGATGCGACCCAGATGTTTATTCCGGCGTCTATGTATCTGCGCGCGGGTGGTGGTATTAATCTGGGGGTGGCGACTGACCAGGCACATGTCGGGGAACACGGATATACCAGCCAGGGCAGTTGGACCACACAAATCGGACTGGGGTGGAATTTGTCATCCTATGTTCGGACGGAACTGGATTTCCAGGAATCAACATTTAAATTTGATGGCTTGGATGATATTGGGGCGTCGTATCAAACACTGGGGGGGATGTTGTATTTTGATTTTGCGCGGCGCTATGTCCAGATGGGGGATATTACGCATCGTCGCCGGTTTGTGCCGTTTATGGGATTGGGGGCGGCCGCTGGTGTGTACCAGTTTGATGGCCCTGGTGGCGCCGATGGGTTTGTGATTGCGGCGCCACGTGCGACGTTGGGTGTTAATATAATGCTGAACGATATGATTGGGCTGGACATCATGTACCAGTACCAGATGATGATAGGTAACGGTTTTGGGTGGAATGTTCGGGCTGGTGGTGTTGATAATATCAGCAATATTATGGCGTCATTCCGTGTGAACTTCTAGACTGTGGGGTTAGGTAAATGAAAATAGAAACGAAATTTTTGTTGGCGATGCTGGCGGTGATGCCGGTGACGGCAAATGCAGATATCCCGTACAGGGTAGAGCAAACTGTGATGCCACAATCAGACCAGATTCAGGAATTAGGGCGCTTTTATGTTGGTGGTGCGTATAATCTGTCTGGGTGGAATGACTATGTGGATGATGATGGGGTGGCGCTGCGCGGTCGGACGACGTCGTCATTTGATGTTGTCGCCGGCGGACGTGTCACAGATATCTTTCGGATAGAGGCGAATTATGCCCGTACGGTCGCAAATTGGGATGCGTTTGATTTGGTGGCTGATACGGCCATGGTGAACTTTATTTTAGATGCCCGAATTGATGCGCTGTATCAATTGTTTTATAACCAGCGTATTGTGCCGTATGTTGGCCTGGGTGGTGGTGCGGCGTGGAATACAGTTGATGGAACGTCGGTAAAACATGATATCAGTCCGGTTGTGGCGGCACTGGCCGGGGTGGGATTCGAACTGGGGCCGTGGTTTACGTTGGATATCGGATATCGGTACATGTATATGTTTACACCACAGTTTGATTATGTCGCAGATTTCGCGCCGATTGCACATCAGTTGCGTGCTGGGGTGCGTCTGAATTTCTAAATCGAAATATGAAAACGTGTCCGTTTTTTGGTCTGTGTGGTGGATGCCAGTACGATTTTACGGCCGCGGATTATCGTGCGAAAAAGCTGGCCGGGGTGGTGGGGCTGCCCATCACTGGGGATGCCATATGGTGTGCGCCGGGTGCGCGCAGGCGGGCCGAATTCGCCTTTGCCGATGGCGCATTTGGTTTTTACCAACATCGGTCACGGACCATTGTGCCGGTGCGGGGATGTCCGTTGTGTTGTGATGCGATAAATGGCGTGTTGGGCCAGATTGCGGCCATGCCGTGGAATGGGGCGGGTGCGGTCTTGGTGACGGCGTGCGACAATGGAATTGATGTTGGGGTGACGTCGGCTGTTCCTTATTTTTCATCAGATTTTAAACGTGCGGCAAATACATTGCCGGTAATACGTGTTACATGGAATGCCCAGGTTGTTGCCCAGACGGCGATTCCCCGGGTCAGCTTTGGCAATCATACAGTTGAATATCCGCCGAATGCGTTTCTGCAGCCAACGGTTGTCGGGGCGGATATATTACGTGATATGGTGGTCCAGGCGGTCGGAAAATCGCAACATGTCGCAGATTTGTTCTGTGGGCTGGGGAACTTTACATTTGCGACGGGTGCCGATGGGTTTGATATTTCTGGCACAGGTGTGCGGCGTGATTTATTTCGTAATCCATTGACGGTGGGAATGCTGGGGCAGTATGATTGTGTTATCATGGACCCGCCACGCGCCGGTGCCGATGCCCAATGTCGAAATTTGGCGGCGTCTGGGGTTGCGCGGGTGATATACATATCGTGTAATCCATCGACATGGCGACGCGACAGCAATATTCTGGCGCGGGGCGGATATCGTTTAACACAATTAATCCCAGTGGACCAATTTGTCGGCAGTGTGCACTGGGAACTGTTTTCTGTATTTGAAAAATAAGAATCTGTTACGGGGCGTCGATTGACGACAGATTAACTGATATCGCATTTATTTGGGATGAATCTGATTTCAACCTTGCGACAGTCGGGCTGGTTACCAGATTTGTCGCATGCGCTGGATCCGACACCGAATGTCTGTATATTTGCACTGGGGATTTTTGCGGATGTCAGTGCCTGGCCCACGGATTGGGCACGCTGTTCAGACAGTGGATTATTTATCCGGTCGCTGCCCGTTCTGTCGGTATGGCCAACGATAGTTATACAATAATTAGGACTGTTTTTCTGGGCGGCGATGACATCAGCGGCAAATTCAGCAATTGTTTGCTGGGCCGTGGCGGTCAGTTTAGAACTGTTCAATTCAAACAAACTGGACGCAGACAGATTTATGACCTCTGGTGTGGTTTGTGTATTTATTGGCACCTGGATTGATGCAATTGTGATTGGGGTATTGGCCTGGACATCCAGACGTGGCATACATTCGTTTGCCTGGGTAATCATGTGGGTGTCTGTGGGGCAATAGCATCCCTGGGCATCATTGCGCAGTCTGTATCCGTTTGTGCACTCGCATTCGCCAGATGAATTAGTAATCATGTTTTCGTCCAGATTTTCGCAGGTGGTTTTTTGATCGGACGGATATCCGCATTCAGTGCCGTTATTTGTTGCGATTTGGCCATCGGCGCACTGGACGCATGTGTTTCTGTTGCTGTCGTATGCATAGTTTTTGTTATTGCATACGCATGTCGGATATGTCCCACTGGCATCGGATGGACATTTTGCGTTGGCATCTGATGCCGGCAGTGCATCTGCATTATTCTGCAGTTTCTTTAGTGGTTCATATTTCGCCTGGATTGCCTGGGTTTGATCCTGGGCCGATGCCTTGTTATGATTTATCGCCAGGTTGCCGACAATCCCGACCAATGCCCCAGTACCCGCCACGATGGCCCCTGTTTGTAATTTCTGGGCCGTCGCAGATTGTTGGGCCGCCCATTCGGTTGCATCGGCCCCCGTCGGATCCAACAGTGCGCGTGCCAGTGATGTATATGTACTGTTTACGATACCGGTGCCTTGGTTGTCATACAGGCCCATGGTTGCACTGTCCATTATAACCTGGGATTCCAGGCCGGGTGTCATCCCCAGGGCTTCTTTGCGCATCTTTAAATCGGACGCCAGTTGCATATATTCGGTGTACAGCGGTAACAGTGCGTTCGCACCCGGCAGTGCAACGTTTGCCTGGCCACCTGTGATATTGCGGCCCTGGCCATAGTCACAGCGGAACGTTGCCAGGTACGCTGACATATCCTGTTCGGCGGATTCGTCGGCACTTTGTTGTGCCAGGGCGGACGCCACCTGCATTCCGCCGATACCCATTGCGCCGATACTGGCCCCGCCCAACAGACGGTTTGCAATGGACTGTTCTTTTTCGCGCATGGCGTCGGCGTTTTCTTGCAATTCGGCAATTTGTTTTTCAGAATCTTCTTTGGATAAAATTGGTTCTGGGGTTTCGGCAACGCATTTACCACGCTGAACACGGTATCCGTCTGCGCAGGCTGTGGCATGGCACTTGCCACGTTTTAATTCACCCGCCGTGGCATGTTCAAGTTCGGCCAATTGCTGGGGCGTGCAGTCGCCATCGCTGGGGATACAGGCGTCTTCGTCGTCATTCGGTAAATATCCGTGTTCGCAAGAATCAACCACGCATACCAGTTTGTCGCCATCGACGCGGTTGTGTGTCTTTTTTGCGTGTTCTGGCGGTGTGGCGCAAGGTTCTTTTTCCATGTCGGTACAACCGTCGCCCGCCGCGTTCAGGACATAGCGCGGGCCCTGGCATTCTATCTTGTTACATGTTTTCGCCTGGTTATCATATTTGTATCCGTGTACGCATGATTTGGGGTCTGGAACGCAATACACCTGGCCGTCTTTGTTCATGGCTGTTTGTCCAGACGTTGCATTGGCCGCCGCCAGTAACGTTTCGTTACATGGGGTACTTTTGAAAGATGCGGTTACATTGACCTCGTCCAGGACCTCTGTAGATGCGGCCAGCGCTATTGTTCCCATGTCTTCGTCAGGGTCCAGTGTTTGGGTTTCATAGCCTATGTAAGAGATGACCAGTTTGTCATCGCCCGGAAAATCGTCAATAGAAAAGTTGCCGTCTGTATCAGTTATCGTGCCCGTGGACGTGTCTGATGATGCATAGACCGTGGCGCCAATAATGGATTCACCGGTGGCCTGGTCAATCACGCGCCCAGAAACCGTCATGGGTGCAATACACGCAGTGCCGTCGTCCGATGGGGCATATTGTGCCGAATCGCACATGGTTACGATGCATTTCCATGTGTTAACACTGCCCGGTGTGGCGAATATACGTTCGCCTGCGGCGTCAAAGGCCTGCCATTCGGCTTGACGGACATGGGCACTGTTTTCTGGCTGGCATTCGTTGCGTTGTGATAAATCAAGGCATTTCCCAATTTCTGGATTCAGATAGTATCCTGGTTTGCATGCCAATTGACTGGTTACCCGGCATTCGCCGTTTTCCTTGGTCGTGGTGACGGCGTTGGCCGTAGATATGGCATTCAGTTGATTTAATTCTGATTCTGTACAGGGCTTCGTCACTGCCCCCAGTGTCGGGGTAATCAGAAAAACAGTAAAGATTGATACAAACAGTTTTTTCATCGTTTTGTTCGTATAGATTATATTGTCGTCTTGCCTATCTGCTGGTGCGGGTGGCCACTGTGCGGGTCGTCGTTTGGCCCGTATTGTTGCTGTTCGCGGTGTCGTTTGTCTTATTGTCGCTGTCTGTTTGACTGTTATTATCGGACGTGTCCGAACCTATTGCAAAGCTGGTGGGGGCACTGGTTCCTGCTGTCGTTGTGGCATTGTCACCAGTTTCATTTTTGGCCGCATCTTTGCCATCGGTGTCTGTGGCGTTATTGCCATAATTTTGTTCGTATTCTTTTTTCGCGTCTTTCAGTGCGCTTTCTGCGCGTTGGCGATCAACCGCACGATCAATTGCGCCCGATGTTATTGCGCCTGCTGCAATACCCAGACCAGAACCCATTAATGCCGATGTCGCCGAAGACTGGGCACGTGTTGTACGGTACGCGTTTTCCATAAATGTCGTAATGTCAATACCAAACCAATCAGGGGTACAGCTGAATGTACTGCCGGCATATGCCTTTTTCGATGCGTACAGGGTGCTGTCGTCGCCCGCATAGAATTCAACCGTAAATACGCAATCCAAACTGCGTTCGTCGAACAGGGCGCCCATCGCTTCGCACTGGGTGCGCATCTGGTCCATCAGATCGGCCAGGCGTTCTTCATCAATATATACCTGGTTTTCCGCATTTATGCGCAGATTGCTGAACGCGGTCATCGCGCGACTGGCCAGGCCAGAATCTTGTTCCACGCATTTGTCCGCGATTGATTTACATTTTTCAATTGCCGCATCGCCCGCGGATTTACCCAGGCATTTGGTAAAATTTGTTCCGCATTCTGTTTCGATGCAACTGTTATATTGACTGCCACAGGTGATTATGCTGTTGTACATAGACAACTGGGCATTTGTGTCACGATCCGCCCTGATTTCTGCGGAAAACAGACGATATTCTTCGCCCGTGCATTTTGTATCAATGCTGTTGCGGCAAGAATCCATTTTCATGCCCCAGATACTGTCACTGTCGCCACGGCATTCCAAGAAATCCGTACCACAGGCGTCTTGCATACAGGCGCGTAATTCCAGGTCGCACGTGTTGCGGCCACTGGCCAAAGCGGTGGCGGCAGTATTAATTGCGTCCTGGGAATCCAAGGCCGCGCGTTGGGCCTGGATTAATTCGGCCATGCGGTTGTCTGTGGTCGTGGTGTTATCGACACCAACGCTGGTCATGAATTGGTCAAATTGAGACGCCTTGTTTTCAATGACAATTTCAGGTTCTGTGGTTTCTGTTGTTGTAACGGCTGTCACATCCGCGGTGACCGGCGTTGTTGTCGCCGCCGCCACAGCAGGCGCGTGTGCGGCCACGTTTGCGCGCGTAACGCTGGGGCGGGCGGTGGTCGTGGTGCCGGTGCTGCCGCGTTGAACCACCGCCGCATACGCAGGCACGGTCGCAATCAGCATCGCGCACGCCGCCACATACGTCGCGGGGCGTATTTGTTTGTGTCGGCCAAGATTTTTAAATACTTTTATTTTCATTCCTGTTTATCTTAATCCAATGTGGCGCACGCAGTGTTATAAAATTCGCACAATGCGACTGCGCTGGCGCGTTCATTGTCGTCGTTTCGGCTGTCGCTGGTTCCGGCGCATTTGTTCGGCATCTTGGTTTCGCAGACATTTTCAATGCATGCGTTATATGCCGCATTGTCTGTGCACGCGTTTTTTGCATCCATTAATTTCTGGTCGCGGGCCTGTTGATAATTGGCAACAATCGATGCCAGCATTGTGTCCGCTGCCTCAATCGCCAGGTCGCGTGCAGATGCCAGTTCAGTGCGAATGTCCGACAGATAATCGTCGCACCCGGTGGCCTGGACGCTGCACTGGGAAAAGAATTCGTTGAATTCAGTATCGTTTTCACATGCGCGATAGTCGGCGCCACAACGTGTTTCTGATACCATGCACAGTGTAATGTTCGACTGGCACGCCGACAGCGATGTTTCTTGGGCCCGTTCGGATAATGTTGCCGCCAGTTGCGCGCTGACCCCTGCGGCGCGGCACGATTGTTCAATTAATTCATCGTACGTGTCGGATACGTCGTCTGGGGTACAGCCATCAATCTTGGCAATGCATTGGCGGGTGGCCCATGCGTAACGTTGGCCTGGGTCGGTGGGTGCATCTTCCAGTTCGTCTGCGCCGATAGTATAGCGGGCGGATGCCCCCAACGACAGGCTGCGCATTGCGTTTTGCGTTGGTGGGGTGCCGGCACTGGATGTGCCGCAATATTGGCACCGGGCCGCCGGATTTGATGTCACATTTATCGCACACACAGAATCTAAACAACGGGTCAGATTTGCCACAGAACATGTCGCCGCCCCGGCAATCGCCGGGCACACAGACATAACCAGGACAAAAAACATCAGGCTTGATTTCATTTCTCTCTTGTGTGAAAGTATATCAAAAATGTATATAATAAGAAAGCGAAAAAATAAAAATTTACATTAGGACTTGACAAAACGATTATTTTTGTCTATATTCTGGGTGTACAAAACAAAAGGATTTAAATATGCCAACGATGCCTAGATTAAATAAAAAGACAATCGCCCACGTCAGTGCTGGGGTTGCAGCCGCGCTGTTGCTTGCATTTGGAATCACCCAGTGCAGCCAGAAAAACAATGCCCAAGACCAGGCGGATAACTGTGCATCAGAACTGAACGATTCCATGGTGGAAAATCGTCAAAAGCTGGAGGCGGCCGCTGCTGCCCTGGACAGTTTGATGCAGAAAAACCGCGTTCAGGCAGATTCAATAGTCGTGCTGAATGATTCTATTGATGTGTTGAATGATTCTATTTGCACATTGAATGGACGCCTGGCAGATTGCGAACGCAGCAAACGGGTCAGTCGCACAACACCGCGTCGCAGCAGCAAAGGCGCAAATACCACAGTCATTAATCTGGGGGATGGGGCACAAAATAGCGGTACAATCGTTGTGTCAAATGACCCAGATGATAAAAATCGTACAAATATAACACTGGGGAAAGATGCGACAAATGGCGGCGATATCGTTGTCAATAATTCTGGCGCAGACGTCAGCATCGGTGCTGGTAACGGTACAGGGGCAGATTCTGCCATCGTCGCAGCCCAGAATCAGTGCAAGGTTATTGTTATCAAACGTGCACGCGTAAGTTATAATGTACGTTAATTTAATCGTTGGGTATATTAAACAGTCCGTCCAGTGTTGGCGGACTGTTTTTTTTCTAGACATGTAATTTGAATGTGTGTTAAGATATTTTCTGTACAGACGAGAGAATGGTGATGAAAAAATTTATTCAGGCGTTTTTATTTGCGTTGTTTATTTGTCCGGCGACGGTTTTTGTGGCGTCTGCGGCGACAACAAATAATGAATTCTTGGTTGCGGCCCAGTTGTTATCTGCGGCAAAAAATGCCGATATTCAACAGGTCCAGGCATTGATCAGCAGTGGCGCAAATGTTAACTATGTCGACAGTACGGGATTGTCGCTGGTGTGCACGGCGCTGATGAATAATGACGTGCGTGCGGCGCAAATACTGCAGATGTATGGGGCAGATGCGTCCCAATGTGATCGACAGATAAAACAGTATCGGTTGCGAAATACCCCCCAGGTGGACAGTGGGGGACTGTTCAGCGGACTGTCATCCGCCCAGAATATTGCATTGGCGGCGGCAGGGGCCGCCGTTGTCGTAGGGGGGCTGTTTTTTTTGACGGATTGGTTGGATCCAGGTAATGAAAATGGTAATGGTGGCACGGGCAGCGGCGGCGATCGTCCAGGCCAGGGCGGCAGTGGCGGTGGCAGCAGTGGGGGCAGTTCGGATGCATGGTATGGCGAAATTCCATATGGGCCGGCAATGCCAAATGCCGCAGCCGAGGCCGCAAATTACTATGTGAATCTGGATTATTACAGTCCGGATATCAGCACCGGTGATGATGAAGAATTGCCGTCTGGACCAACGGTGTTGCTGCATAACATCTTTGACAAGATGACAAATGATTATAAACAGAACTATCTGTTGATGATGCACGGGTATTCGGCGCTGGCGCGCGGTTATATGGGCCAGCGGACATTACGCCACGAAGATAATTCGCCGTTTACCAGTGCGGAACTGGCAAACTTGTCTGTTTCGGGGGAATTGGATGTCACAGGGGGACGGCCGGTGACAGTTGCATTGATTACAAAAAATGGTATTAATGCCGCGCCAAAACCCAGTACAGAACTGTCGGCGGGGGTGAATTCGCTGGATGATACGTTGTTGGGCTGGACGCGCGTAAACAAGACAGAATTATTGCCCGGCAGCAGCAGTATGGTTGCAAACAAATACTATAATAATGTCGTTCAAATGGGGCCAAATTCCAATGAACCGATTACGGGATCGTACACATATGAAGATGGCACGTTGGTTGATGATTTTGATTTGTCAGGCTTTGGGACGGCGGTGAATAATACATATGCCACAGCAGATGATGATTTATTGGCCAAGGTTGTTGGTGGGCGTGATGGCGGATATGCCAACGCGGACTTTATTGGATTTATGCCAAATGGCCAGATGCTGGTCTATCGCACGGGTGGCGGCAAGGGGATGGTTGCGCTGGGGGCGTCTGATTCGGCGGCAACCGGTACTGCAACCATTGCAGGTGAAGCGTTGGCAACGGGTGATACATTAACATTATTTGGAAAAACACTGAAAATTACCAGAACCGGTAATACGATAACGGCGGTCGATACCAGCGATGAAGATGCAATATATTCAGGCTATATCGGTGCAGATGGATTATTGTATATCAGCAGTACGCCGGGTAATACCATAGACCAGGCATATAAAATCGATGGCACAAGTTTGACCCAGGTTAAAAAGGCGGGGGCGCTGGATTATAAAAATTATACGGCGTTGCTGGATGCGATGCTGCGGCGTACAGAAAGTAAAGACCAGGGCAGTCGCGCCATTCCGCTGGTCTTGGCGAATGCGGATGTGATTGATTCTTTGCACGACCGTGGGGCGGCGACAATCAGCGACGTTTTAGCCGGCAGTGAAGGGGGACTGGGGGACAGTTTGCAGACAACGTTTAAAACCTTGGTCAACCAGTATTATGATTCCGTTGATGATGATGAAGACACCACCCCGGGCGAGGTTGCGGGTACTTTCTTTAAACTGTTTGCTGGATACGGTGATGATGATTTGAATGTGCCGTTGGTTATATTTTCAACAGGCGCATCTGAAACAGACGCTAATTTTTCTGGGACGCATCTGACGGCATCATTTGAAAATTCTGCGCCGTTGGTGTTTGATGGTCTGGAACGTTTGTTTATGTCGGTTGTGCCAGTGGTCCAGGACGGTAATGGTACCGCCGGAACCAGCAGCGTTTCTGGATATTCGCAAAAAAATCCGTTTGTTGTGTCAGAATGGACCAATACCAATGGTACCGAGACAACAGGTGACGATACATATTTCAAGGGCCGTGTGTGCGGCATTGCCGGATCGGGGGGCGGCGTGGATCCATGGTGCTTTGCGGCGGTTGGGACAACAGATGAATTGGCCGTGGCATCGGCGGCCGGCGCGGCCGGCGCGTTGCGTTCGGCATTCACAGAAATGTCCAACCAGCAAATCTTTACATTGATGGCCTTGACCGCAGATGGTGCGTATCTGGCGACGAATGCCGATGGGAACGCATTCACTGCTGATGGACTGATTTCGTACCTGGATTCAATGTACACATTGCCAGACGAATACCAGTATCGTGTAGATCATGGTGAAGATTACCTGGATGTGTTCAAGGAAGTCTTTGGATACGGGGTTATAAATCTGGAACGTGCAACAACGCCGGGTAAAACAATTTATTTCTTTGATGGTACAAATATCGTATCAGGCAGTGGCAATGCGTACTGGCGTTCGGCCAGCAATACGCTGTTCCGCCCGTCGTCTGTGTTTGGTTCGGGTACATCAACAATCAGTGCGCCGTTCTATGATGTTCTGGAAAGTTTTGATGGGTCGATGCGTCTGCCACGTGTGTGGAAAAATGAATTTGCGCTGGGCGCCACAGGAACACGTGGGCTGTACATGGGTGATGTTTTGGGTGAATTCAAAACACGCGATGATGATGCACAACGTATAGAATTTGGAAACTTTGGTTTTTCGATGTCTGTGTCCGAGAAGTTATATGTGGATAATCTGAATGGACTGGATAATATGCGTTTGGATTATACGTCTGGGGATTGGAATTTTGCGGCCGGGTACCAGCGGCACTTTACAGATGGCGCATCGCGGTTTGATGGGATGTCGAATCCGCTGTTGCAGTTGGCGTCGAACGCGGTTGTGTCGGATGTGGCGTATAATTCTGGGGCGTGGTCGTTCGGCGTGCGTGCGTTTTCTGGGGCTGTGACAGATGAAACGATGCTGGATAATGATCCAACGCTGGCGGCCCAGTATATGCCCGCGCAATTGGGATTGGTCCAGGGTGCACAATCGGATGTCGCATGGAACGGTGACCGGTTTGGGTTTACCGCATCGGTTGGTATGTTACATGAATCTGATACATTGTTGGGGGCGATGTCCGGTGGGTTGTTGGATATGGGTAATGGCGATACGATGTATGTTGATGCAGAATTGCGCTGGGCACCGACAGATTTGTTGGCGTTCACGTTACGGTCGACATTTGCGCGTACGCATACAGATGCCAGTGGACAATTCATTATGGGATTAAGTGATATTGATTCAAATGCGTTCGCGTTTGGTCTGGATGCGGGGAATTTTACATTCAGTGTGGCGGCACCGTTGGCGGTTGCCAGTGGCGTGGTGCAATACCCGTATGCTGATTACCAGGTTGTTAATGGCGAAGATGGCAAATACGATCTGGATATCGCGGATATGTATGTTGCGGATTTAAATCTGCGTCCTGATAATCGCGAGGTGCGCTTTACCGGTGCGTATCGGCATAATTTTGGTGAATTTACCGATGGGGCGATTGGGTTCATATATCGTGTGAATCCGAACAATACGTCTGAATTTGGGAACGAGTCTATATTTATGCTGAAAATGACGCATCGGGTCGGAATCTAGGGACGATAATCCTGGGGGGCTGTGTGGGAATTATAACTTGATAAAAATTTTTTTAGTGTTAGTATGCGATGGTACACTAAAAGGATTTAAGTATGAGTTTATACACAAGTATTGAAAAAATAAAGAACTTTTTTACGCCGCGTTATACTGCGTTTAATCCGAATGCGGCCCAAGATGCACAGATTCTGTCCCAGATTGCCAGTCGTGCGGTATATATGCGTGCGCGCAATGGGGCGACGTATTTTTATTTCTTTCCAATAGATGAAGCGTATTTAGATGTGGCGAAATTCTTGATGGTCAGAAATGGACTGAAACCGCGCAAGCACAGATCGTTTTATCCATATATTCCGGTGACTGTGTTACGTGTGCTGGACAGTGATATTAACAGTAGTCCTGCGCGAAGCGAATTTGTTCAGTCTATCAAGCCAGCAGGTGTACCGCATAAGGCTGATTTTTTAAAGAATGTTCGTGCGGTACGTGAACAAATGCGTGCGAAAACAAGATAAAAACTGCGCCATTGGCGCAGTTTTTATTTTACCACAACAACCATCGCAGTTCGTAATACCGCATCCCCAAACATATAGCCGGGCTGCATTTCCTCTATAATAGTATTCGGTTCTGGGGCCGGGTCTGCATCCGCGGGGGCAGGGACGGCCTGGATTGCATTATGGAACATCGGGTTCAGTTTTTGGCCCACGCTGTCTATTTTTGTAATTCCAATCTGGGCAAAGGCACCCTGCATCGCCAGTGCCATTGATTTTATGCCGTCGTCATCAGGGTTGTGGCGTTGCGCAGATTCAATCGCGTCCATTACTGGTAAAAACTTTTTCGCAATTGACATCGCGCGATTGCGGGTCGCGGATTCGATGTCCAGCGCCGCGCGACGACGTGTGTTTTCTAATTCAGCCGCCGTACGCAGATATTTGTCTGTCATTTCAGCCAGTTGTGTCGTCAGTTGTTCAACCTGGCCATCTGTGGAATCGGGGGCGTCGTTTGTTATGGTTGCATCGCCAGTTGTCTGTTCAGTGGCAGGGGCATCATCAATTGAAACAGTGTCTATTTTTACTTCTTTTTTTTCATCCATTTTCTATACCCTATGTATTTTTCTGCGCGTCAAATTGTACTATAACTTTATTCAGCACTGGTTATTATAGGTATGAAATCGTCCGGTTTCAAGGATGCGCCACCGACCAATACGCCGTCTACGTTCGCAATAGACATTATCTGGGCGGCATTAGATGCCTTGACACTGGCGCCATACAAGATGGGCGTGCCGCCGCGGCCCATTGATACCAGTGTATTTGCGATTAATTTATGGGCATCGGCGATTTCTGTGTCTGTTGGGGTCAGGCCTGCACCAATGGCCCAGCGCGGTTCGTACGCGACGATTATGTCCCCAGGCACATCGGTCGGTACTGATTCACGTACCCCAGACGCGATGATTGACATCGTTTGGCCGGCCCGTTTTTCATCCATGGTTTCGCCAACGCATATTATCGGGGTCAATCCCGCAGTCATGGCGGCCACGGCCTTGGCACGAACAATGGCGTTGGTTTCGCCGTGGTACTGGCGGCGTTCGCTGTGCCCGACGATTACGTACCGGGCGCCTGTTGATGCAATCATGTTTGCAGATACATCGCCCGTGTATGCGCCGGCGTCATGTTGGCTGACATCTTGGGCGCCAATGGACGCGATGGTGTTGCCCGGCATCAGCATTGTGTATGGAACGCACAAGATAACCGTATTCGTTGTCTGGATGGTCGATAATGTATCCAGCATTTTGTCCAGTGCATCACGTGAACCGTTCATCTTCCAATTTCCTGCGATAATTTTCATAAAAAATCCCCTTTTTTTCGTTGATTTTTACAACGTCGTTTTGCTATGGTATCGCAAAAGGGGATTAAATGCTAGAATATTTACGTAATGCGGCAGAAAAGCCGGTGGCAAAAATACTGATTGGATTATTGGCTTTTTCGTTTGTTGGATGGGGGGTGGCCGAATGGATTTTTGGTGGCACCGCCAGTGATACTACGTTGGTCAGCGTGGGTGACCGGGACATCACAATCAATGAATTTAATATTGAAAAGTCGCGCCAGTTATCTATGCTGTCGCGCGATGCCCAGCGGGATATATATGCAGATGCGGCGGCGATGCGGGCACTGGACCAACAGGTGCTGGGGACCCTGGCGACCCAGGCAATGGTAGAAAATCGTGCGGATGATTTGGGCTTTGTGGTTTCGGACGCACAGATTGCGCGTGAAATTACGCTATTCCCGGAATTTCAAATGAATGGCCAGTTTTCGACATATTTGTTCGATACGATTTTGGCGCGTACCGGATATAGCGAGGCCGCGTTCGCCAACGTTCTGCGTGGGCAGTTGTTGCGGGGGTATGTGCTGGCCCCGGTTTCGGTGCCGATTTCTGTGCCAGACTTTGCGGTGCGGGCGGCGTATGATGCACGGTACGCAACGCGTCAAATCGAATATGCAACGGTAAAATATTCTGATTTTTCGGTTGATGAACCAACTGTGGAACAGCTGCGCACGTTTTATGAACAGAATCCGCACACTGTGCCAGAACAGCGGACGGTGTCGTATGTCTTGGTGGCGGCCGATATGGACAAGCCAGATGAATATGATGCGGCATATCAACAGGCCATATTGGTCGAAGATGATATTATCGCAGGCGAAACGATGGCGACGGCTGCAAAAAATCATGGCGCAAAGTATGTCGCGTTGGGGACGTTCGATGCGGCCAACCGACCCGCAGATGTGATATTGACAGATTCTATGATGGCAAATATCTTTGATATGGAAGAAGGACTGGAAAGCGAACTGATGGAAACACGGCACGGTTTCGTCATTGTTCGTGTAGACCAGGTTATACCGACGCATAATGCAGAATTCGAATCTGTCCAGGATGACTTGGTCGATGCATGGAAGCGCGCAGAACAGCGTAAACAGGCATATGTTCGTGCGAATGAAATCTTGGTCGATTTAAATGATGGGAACCAGATGGATGGTGGAAAAACGGTGACCGTATCGCGTGCCCAGGGGGCGCCGGTGGATGTCTTGTCGGCGGCGTTTAATTCCCAGATTGGTTCAAATTCGATTGTTGATGGAACAGATGCGTTCTATGTATTGCACGTGGATCATGAAATTATGCCCGATGTTGACGATGCCAAGATGGCAGATATCCGGAAAGAGCTGGAAAACATCGCCACCCAGGGAATATCTGATGATTATAACACATTTTTGGGGCGTGAATATCCTGTCGAAATCAATGACAAGGTGTACAATCGGTTCTTTGCCAGGTAATGGTGTTAAAAACATTGCAAAAAATCGCGCAATGTGCTAGAATTCTGGGCAAGAGCAGGGAAAAACACTATGCCTAATCTAAACCACCGTTTAGATTAGACGCGTTGGGGGCAGAAAAAGTCCCGGAAATCCGGGAAAAATAAATCAAAAAAACTGCCTAATCCAAACGGTGGTTTTTATGCCAAGGAAAGGAGGGCGCGATGCGACATCTGTTACACAGCGTAATTTGCGGATTGACGGCTGCGCTGGTTGTTGTGTCTGGTGCCCGTGCCGATGCCCAGGATACAGTAACTCTATTAAGGACGATGTATGAATCGGCTGTGGCCGCAGAACTGGGCGAGACAATCAGATACAGCAGTGTTGTTTTACCACATTGTTCCGGTGTGACAGAGGTCATATTAACACTGCGCATGGCGGGGCCAGAGTGGGTAAATTTCTTTTTCCCGGATGCGGGTGGTGACCCGGCGGGTATTGATGCAGGTATGGCGGCAAATTTTTGTGTTTATACGTTGGGGCTGCATGACCAGATGGAAACGCCGTGTCCATATAACCCCCAGGGCAGCTGTGAACAATATACAATCAGTGGCGATCC
>CALXPA010000014.1 GCA_944390185.1 uncultured Alphaproteobacteria bacterium
GTTCTTCCACGCTCATTGTCGTCATAATGCCAGTTGCTTTAATTCGAATATCGTCCGCCTCTAATGCTTTCCATTCAGCCCAGGATTTGCAATCCGCCAGTGCTTTCTCTGCGATTTTTTTATCGTATTCTGACAGTGGGTCGTGTATAAAATGTCGGCCCAGCGAATTTAAACGAGATGCGTGTTCTCGGCGGAATCTTTCGGTATTTGCACGTAATTCTTCTGGGGTGGGCGGTTTTGGAACCTGGATAGTTTTTTCTGGTATAAAGTTACAAAAATTCGTCATGTCGGTTTCCTTTCAAAATTCTTTCCGCGTGTATACGGGTTGATGTGGAATATTAAATTTAAATTGCCGGTGTTGACAGGGTGTTTTTTGAATGTTCTGCAATCCATGCATCCAGGTCTTCTTTGCGATAACGAATGCTTCGCCCCCAGATTATGTATGGTATTTTATGCTTACCGGTTGCACGCCAAGTATTCAACGAACCTACGGTTGTCCCAAGATATGCAGCCGTTTCTTTTTGTGTCATTAATTTCATTCTTTCTGCCATTTTATTTTCCTTTTTTTATTAATTTCGAAGAACGTTGTTTATACATGGTCAATATACACATGTGATTTTTAATTTTAAATGCCCAAAACGGATTACCCCATATTGTAAAACAGTAGAAAAAATAAGTGCTGTACCCCGCAGAAATCCAATAAAAAAAGGGGGGCGAAACACCCCGAAAAACAGTTGTTTTTTTATATGGGGTTACCCCTTTTTGTTGCGGCCGCCTTGTGATGATGGTTGGCGTATAAGTGTAGCCATCGCATCTGCAAGTTTGTCAGACGGACGCATTTTCTTTTCTTTCATTTTTTGTATTATAATGTCCTTTAGCACGGTCTTTTTTGATTGGTTTTTATACGTGATATGTTCCTGATTTATCACTTCGTCCATAAGCTGCATGTAATCGCTTTTATATGTATTTTTTTGTTTCCTGTTAATGCCTGGGAATACTGATAATAACTTCGTGAAATCAATGCTGATATTTGTATAGATTGGGCAGTCATTCAATAAAATTTGATTGTTGTTTATGTCCAGTGTAAAAAAAGGCTGAAATTCAATATCGTCCCGTTCGTTGTGCGTAGATTCATCTGTGTGTTCTGGGGTATATGTGCCTGTGGCAACAAGCTGTGCTTGTATCAGTGCTATTTTTAACGCGGCCTTAGCCTTTGTTATTGCGAATTTATATTTATCCCAGTCTATGGTCGGCTTGGTCGTTAGGTCAAAGTCTAATCCTGCAAACAGAGGGTGCTGTGGTCTTATTCTGCCGTCATACTGTTCATATAGGTCACTCATAGGTTCCCATTGAAATGCAATCCATTCACAGGCCTGTAGTAACGTACATGTATCAAGAATCTCAACATCAACCATAATTAAACCTCTTTGATTATAATTGTATATTAGTGAACAAACCCGGAAATTCAAGGCTTTTACGATGTGTAAAATGCTGTCTGGGGTAGCAAATAGGTAGCAAACAGCAGAAATAAAAATCGCGGGGTTTTACTCAACCCCGCGGAATCTTTGGCTCGGGCAACTGGACTCGAACCAGTGACATACGGATTAACAGTCCGTTGTTCTACCGACTGAACTATGCCCGAACAGCCCGCATATCATATACCTTTTTAAATCGTATTTCAAGTATTTTTTTATTCATTGCGATTTGGCTTTTTTGGTGCTATATTCTACCCCGTCCAATAAAAAACATAGAGGAAGCAAAATGTTATTAAAAGGAAAAAAGATTCTGATTACTGGTGTTGCAAATGATTGGTCTATGGCGTGGGCAATTGCAAAGCGCGCACATGACCAAGGGGCCGAAATCGCAATGCCATATGCGATGCCAAATCTGGAAAAGCGTGTACGCCCGTTGGCCGAATCTATCGATGCCAAGTTTGTCCAGGAATGCAATGTTCAAAACGACGAACAAATGGATGATTTGTTCAATAAAATCGAACAAGAATGGGGACATCTGGACGGCATGTTGCATGCAATCGCATTTTCAGACAAGAACGAATTGACCGGTCGTTATGCAGACACAACACGCGCGAATTTCAAGAATACGATGGATGTATCCGTGTATTCGTTGGTTGATTTGACGCGCCGTGCATCAAAATTGATGACCAACGGGGGCAGTATTGTGACCCTGACATACTATGGCGGGGAAAAGTCTGTACCGAACTATAACGTTATGGGTGTGGCGAAATCCGCCCTGGACAGCAGTGTTCGTTATCTGGCGTCCGACCTGGGGCGTGACAAGATTCGTATTAACGCCATCAGTGCTGGGCCGATCATGACCCTGGCATCATCGGGTGTTGGCGGGATGAAGTCTATGTTGCGTTTGAACGCGGAACAGACCCCATTGCGTCGCAATATGACATTGGATGATGTATCCGGCGCGGCGATTTATTTGTTCAGTGATTTGTCCAGTGCCGTGACGGGTGAAGTTCATCATGTTGACTGTGGGTATTCGACCACCGGGATGATTCCAAATGATTTAAAGGAAGTCTTGTTGCGTGGTTTGGATGAACAGAACAAATAGTGTCTGGAATCGGATATGGTCCCGCCACATGGCGGGATTTTTAGTATGAAAAAAATCCTGTAAAAAACAATTGATTTTTGGTAAGAATACAATCATAATAAGAATGTTCTTAATCAGACAACGTCTTAAGTAATGGAGGGGAAAATGCTGACGAATACCATGTTTTGGCAGGCGATAGATAATTTAGCCGCTGCGCACAAGATTTCGTGTTCGCGTATGGCACAAATAAGCGGTTTGGATTTGACGGCCTTGAACAAAAGCAAACGCGTCGGCGTTGATGGCAAACCGCGTTGGATGTCCGTTGGCAGTTTGGTAAAGATTATGAACGCGATGAATACCAGCTGGGCAGATTTTGTCCAGTATTTTCCGGCAGAATATGATTCCGATCGCCGGTGATATTTCAATTGTATTAATTGCACGAATTTCTTATAATCGTGGCATGAAACAAGCACCTGATTTATTAGTCCTGGCAGAACATGCCGATTTATTAAAAAAACTGAAAGAATGGGACATTGCGTACCACCAAAACGATGCCCCGATTGTTGACGATGCGACGTATGACGCGGCGCGGCGGCGTGCCATCGCCATAGAAGAAATGTATCCAGAATTGGCGAAAAACGGCGCATCCAGTCGGGTTGGGGCGGCGGTGTCTGGTAAATTCCATTCGGTCCCGCACAGTGTGCCGATGCTGTCAATTTCTGACGTTTTTAACGAGGGCGAGGTTGCAGACTGGTTCAACAAATTATCGGACAAAGACATTTTTATCGAACTAAAGGTTGATGGTGTATCGTTTGCGGCGCGGTATGAACATGGGCAATTGGTGCGCGGATTGACGCGGGGCAGTGGGGTTGCCGGCGAAGATATCACAGAAAATCTGAAAACAATCGCAGATATTCCGCAGCAGCTGCACGGCGACTTTCCCGATATTATCGAGGTGCGCGGTGAAGTCTATATGTCGCGTGCAGATTTCTTGGCACTGAACGCGGCGGCGACAGAAGCAGGGGACAAGATTTTTGCCAATCCGCGCAATGCGGCGGCCGGATCATTGCGGCAATTAAATCCTGGGGTTACGGCGTCGCGGCGACTGTCGGCATTTGCGTACACGTATGGTGAATTGTCGGCGCGCACGTGGGCCAGCCAGTCTGAATACTTTGATAAACTGGAATCATGGGGGTTCAAGACGACGCGTCATTGGGCGCATCGTGTGAACACACTGGACGAAATTCAGCGTGTATATAATGACACTATGATGATACGTGCAGAAATTCCGTTTGATATCGATGGGCTGGTGTTAAAGGTAAATAATGTTGATGTCCAAGAACGCATGGGCGCCCGCGCCAACAGTCCGCGGTGGGAAGTGGCATACAAATTCCCGGCAGCCCGCGGGATAACCACACTGCGTGACATTACTGTCCAGGTTGGGCGTACAGGCGTGCTGACGCCGGTGGCCGAATTGGAACCGATAAATATTGGCGGGGTATTGGTATCGCGTGCGACGTTGCATAATGCGGATGAAATTGTGCGTCTGGGGGTGGACATCGGGGACAAGGTTATTGTTCAACGCGCTGGTGATGTAATTCCGCAAATTGTTGATGTGGCCGAAGATGCGCCAAATGCCGCCCCATTCGTATTCCCAGACAGGTGCCCGGTCTGTGGCGGTAATGTCGTCCAAGAATCTGGCCAGGTTGCCCGTCGATGTGTAAATACACTGGGGTGTCCGGCCCAGCGTATTGGGGAACTGGAACACTTTGTTTCGCGCAAGGGTTTTGATATCGATGGATTGGGGGTAAAACAGCTGGAACTGTTCGTGTCGCGCAAATGGATAGAAAACCCGGCAGATATATTCACACTGGTGTCACGCCATGGCGATGAAATCAAGAAACTGGATGGGTTTGGTGAAAAGTCTGTATCGAATTTAAATGCGTCAATTGAACGCGCGCGAACCATAGAATTGCACCGGTTTTTATTCGCCATCGGCATACCGGACGTGGGTGCGGTCACCGCAAAAATTCTGGCGCGGGCGTTCGGCACATTGGATGCCATTCGCACGGCCCCGGTTTGGCGGCTAAAGCAGGTTGACGGTATCGGCGATGTCATGGCAGATGAAATCGTGTCATTTTTTTCCGATGAACATAATGTTCGGGTTCTAGACGAACTGTTACAACAAATCAAGATAACAGAATCTGATTCCACAGCCGCCCCGGGCGAAGGGCCATTGGCGGGGCGTCGGGTTGTACTGACGGGGACGCTGGCCAAGTACACACGTGATGCGGCCGGCGCGATTCTGGAACGCATGGGCGCGCGTGTCCAGTCCAGTGTTTCGGCCAAGACAGACATTGTTTTGGCGGGGGCGGATGCAGGATCAAAGTTGGCGCGTGCAAACGAACTGGGGATAACCGTGTGGTCTGAATCTGATTTTGATCAGGCGATTGCGGATGCGGGATTGACGGTTGGCCCGGCCCAGGTTTGATATTTTATTATTGCCAAATTATGGTGTTTTGGTTACCGTATATGATGTATGAAGCACGAATTGTTTGAATTCTTGAATACAGATTTGCAATTCATCAAGGGTGTTGGGCCGGTACTGGCGTCGCGTTTTGATGAAGTGCTGGGGGGGCGACGTGTGCTGGACTTTTTATTGCACCGGCCGGCGTACATCCGGGCCCGTGGGGTCACAGAATGCGTGACAGATGCCACCCCGGGCGATGTGGTGACGATACCATTGCTGGTTATGTCGCACCGCGCCGGTGGTGTTTTTCGTGGTCATCGGCGTCCGACACAGATTGTTTGTAATGATCGTATGGGCAATACGGTTATGGTGCAATTTTTTAACGTTAATTTTCTGGATTATTGGCTGCAAAAATTGCCTGTTGGCCAATGGCGCATGATCAGTGGGAAACTGGAGCGCGGTGGTCGTCCGACGATAAACCATCCTGATTTTATCGAAGAAATGCAACACGCGGACAAAATTCCGTCTATCCAGGCGATATATCCATCTGGCGAAGGGCTGACCCAAAAAACATTTGCGAACGTTCGTGACCAGATTTTTACGGCATTGCCGGAACGCCTGCGCGATTCTGATACGGATATATGCGAATTTTTTGATGCGCTGCGTCATGTTCATTACCCAGAATCAAATGATGATTTAATGGCGAATTCGCCGTACATGGTAAAACTGGCGTATTGGGAATTGCTGGCGCACCAGATGGCAATTGTAATCAGCCGGCGCAGTCGTGCGGATGCACGAAATCGCCGGGTGGTGCGGCCGAAAAAGTATGAATTACTGTCGCGTTTTTACGACGCGTTGCCATTTGAATTGACCGGCGCCCAGTCGCGAACAGTTAATGAAATATTCACAGACCTGGGGCGTGATATACCGATGATGCGCCTGGTCCAGGGTGACGTTGGCAGTGGCAAGACAATCGTTGCATTGGCGGCGGCCATCAAGATGGCAGAATCTGGTGCCCAGACAGCATTGCTGGCGCCCACGGATACACTGGCCCAGCAGCATTATGCCAAGATAAAACCAATGTGTGATAAAATTGGTATTGTGTGCGATGTTTTAACGGGGCGGGACAAGGGCGTCTGTCGTCGTGAAAAGTTGGTGTCATTGCGTTCTGGGCGGACCAAGATTGTTGTTGGCACACATGCACTGTTTTCCGATGATGTTGAATACAAGGATCTGGGCCTGGTTATTATTGACGAGCAGCATCGATTTGGCGTATCCCAGCGCGAGGCTTTACGTGCCAAGGGCAATAATCCAGATATATTGGCATTATCTGCGACACCGATTCCGCGCACGTTGTCAATGACGATATACGGCGATATGGACGTGTCGATTATAAATGAAAAGCCAGCGGGCCGTTTACCAATCAAGACGACAAAACTGTCGATCACACGCCTGGACGAATTGTTGGCGCGACTGCGTCCCCAGGTTGATGCCGGGGCCCAGGTGTTTTGGGTATGTCCGTTGGTAATGGAATCTGATGCGTCGGATATGACGGCGGCGCACGCCCGATATGACCAGCTGTGTAAAATTTTCCCAAATACGGGTCTGGTTCACGGCCAGATGGATAAAAAACAGCGCGATGCGATAATGGCCCGGTTCGCGGCCCCAGATTCTGATATGCATATATTGGTCGCCACCACTGTCATAGAGGTTGGCATTGACGTCCCGCATGCAACGATTATCGTTATTGAAAACGCCGAACGTTTTGGTTTGGCGGCACTGCATCAGTTACGTGGACGTGTCGGACGCGGCAACATGCAATCGTATTGTATATTATTATACGGTCGGGGAATTGGTGAAGATGGTCTGCGCCGATTGGACGTGTTGACCGAAACAGACGATGGTTTTGCCATTGCCGAACAGGATTTAATCATGCGCGGTACAGGCGAACTGTTGGGCACGCGACAAAGTGGTTGGATAAATTATCACTTTGTTGATTATGCGCGTCATCGTGATTTGTTCAAACTGGCGGCGTCTGCGGCGCGCGATATGTCGTCGCCATCCCAGACGGTGCGTGATTTGATGTTCATATTTAATCGCGGGGTGGGAATCAGTGCGTAAACTGTGTGTGATTTTATTATGTTTATTTATTGGGTTGCCGGCGCGCGCCGCATCATTAATCAGTGACACTGAAACAGAAAAATTGCTGACAGAACTGGTGGCGCCATTGGCGGTGGCGGCGGATATACCAGACGGTCGACTGCGTGTACACGTTGTTGCCAGTGATGAATTCAATGCATTTGTTATGGGGGGCGAAGATGTGTACATATATACCGGATTGTTACAGCAGATAAAAAATCCATCTGCATTACAGGCGGTCGTTGCACACGAATTGGGACACACGCTGGGTGGGCACATGACCCAGATGTCTGCACGTATGTCGGCCGAAATGACGCGAACAATGCTGATTCAGGCGCTGGGAATCGGACTGATGGCGGTGGGGGGTGATCCATCGTTGGGGGCTGGTGTGTTGGCGGGCTCTGGCGGAATTGCGACCCAGTCTATGTTGGCGTTCACCCGGGACGAAGAACGTATTGCCGATGATATGGGGGTTGGATTGATGATGCGTGCCGGTCTGGATGTGAATGGTTTTATTGATGTGTTTCAGCAGATGGAACATATGACGGGCGTGCTGGAATCTAAAATAAATCCAAACCGGATAAATCACCCCCTGACGGCCGAGCGGTTAAATAACGTCCGTGCCCAGATTGCAAAACATCCAGACTATACACCAACAAATGCGCCGACAGATGCCCAGAATGCCGAATATGAACTGGTCCGGGCTAAATTGATTGGGTATCTGGATAACCAGGATGCTGTGATGACCCGCTATCCTGCCGCGGATGTATCTGATGCGGCCTTGTACGCGCGTGCGATTGCACGTATGCGTTCTGGGGAACTGGGGGCGGCGCACCGCGGGACCAGCACACTGATATCGCGTGCCCCAGATAATCCGTACTATCACGAACTGATGGGCGATATCGAATACCAGTTGGGCGATTATGATGCCAGTGTTGACGCGTACCAAACCGCCTTAGGCCTGACGACCGATGCGCCCCAGATTGAAACCGCATTGGCACTGGTGCTGACGGAACGGCGGGCGCCGGGTGATATAGACCGCGCCATCAGTCTGTGCAAACGTGCGCTGTTGACGGCACCGGCACCGCTGACGTATTGGGTGTTGGCGCGTGCGTACGATGATGGTCGGGCGGATTGGGCGCGTGCGGAATACTATCATATGATTGGCAAAAATGATATCGCGCGACAATATGCGCGCCGTGCCCGGACCAGTCTGGACCCCGCCAGTCCCGAATACATCAAGTCAGGTGATATTCTGGAATAAAGAAAAATTGACATTTAAAAATACATTCGACAGAATGAAGGTACCATGCCTTGCGGGTTGGAGGGTGGTGAATATATTGAATAAGCCCGCTATACTCTATTATAGCTTGTAGCCTCCAACCACTTGAATTCGTTCTGGTGGTTTTATTTTTTAATCGTGGGGATTGTATCCAGTTGACTATCCGGCCAGACCTGGTATATAATACACATTGCAATGGCGTGTTGCCGTTGCGGAGTGTCACAACTCGTTATCAAGCGTTCGTACGAACGAAAAAAAACTCCAACATCCGGTTGGAGGGACCCGAATATATTGAATAACGGTCACAATTCTTGATAATTGTTGTGAACCTCCAACCACTTGACTTTGTTCTGGTGGTTTTTCTTTATATAAATATGGGGGAATTTATGAGACTGGGACAAGAAATAGAGCAAATTCGTTGCGAGTGCAATATGCCAATATATATCGCATGTAATATGTTTGACGCCGCGACAGAATCCGAATATCACCAGATTGTTACCGGGGCGCGACGGCCGCTGATACGACAATTGATTGCGTTTATCATTGCGACCCAGCATTCATTGTCGTCTATTAATTGTATGACATATGACGAAATGCCAACAGAATCCCGCACGCCCACGGATGACACGTCGTCATCAGGCCAGGATTTGTCGCTGTAAATCAATTAATTTTTTGCATCCGTCCGCCCCCAGTTGCATCATCTGTAATATTTGGTCTTGGGTAAACGGGTGCTGTTCACCGGTGGCCTGGATTTCTATGAACCGGCCATCGCCCGCCACAACAAAGTTCGCATCTGTTTCGGCGGCACAGTCTTCATCAAAATCCAGATCCAATATCAATTCGTTATTCCATATGCCGGCCGATACGGCGGCAACATGGTCTAAAATCGGGTTTTCGCGGATTCGGCCTGTATCAATCAATCCACGTACCGCCAGCACCAGTGCCACATATCCCCCAGTAATCGCCGCACATCGTGTGCCACCGTCGGCCTGGATTACGTCGCAATCGATGGTGATTGTGTGGCGCCCCAGTTTTTCCATATCAACCACACTGCGAAACGCGCGTCCAACCAGACGGGATATTTCTGCGCACCGATGGTCGCGCAACATGGTTTCGCGCCCCTTGCGCGTACCGTTTGCGCGGGGCAGCATTGAATATTCGGCCGTAACCCAACCCCCCGTTTTGTTTTGCATTCGTTTCCACACAGGCTGGTTTAAGTCGACCGACGCCGTGCACAGTACGTGCGTTCCGCCCATTTTTATCAGACATGAACCTTCGGCCCATTTGTTAACGCCTGTTTCCATGGATACATGGCGTATTTGATTATTTTTTCGCATTGATGGCCGCATCATATCAAATCCTTTGTTTGGTTACTTTATGCACCACTATATAATAACGCCGCCAGATTGCAATTTTTTTTAGATTTGATTTTTAAAACAAATATTGCTATCCTGGGGCGGTAAAAGGATTTTTATGTCAGCCAAGGCAAAACGCCTGTTCAAGAAAATAGTCAGCTATTCAGGCATATTCTTTTTTGTTCTTGCCGCCGTAATGCTGTGGTGGCAACTGCGTGGGTACAGTTTTTCAGACATCGTCCATGCGATTGTGTCGATACCTGCGATAAACTTGGTGGCGGCGTGTGTGGCATGCCTGTTGGGGTATTTGGCGCTGTCGCTGTATGATTATCTGGCGCTGCGATACATTGGTGCGCGCGTATCATGGTGGAAATGGATGTTGGCAGGTGTGCTGGGGTTCGCAATCAGCAATAATGCCGGCAATGCCGTGGTCAGTGGGGGCGCAATTCGATATCGACTGTATACGCGCTGGCGTATCAAGGGTGGCGACATTGTTAAAATGATAACTTTTTCCGGGTTTACATTTTTCCTGGGGTGGTCGGCGATATTAATCTTGGGGTATTTTCTGGTCCCGTCTGCGGTATTGGATCAGTCGGTTGGCGCCAGCATTGGTATAAATGCGCTGTTTATAATTTGTGCGGCGGCGGTTGTTGGGTATCTGGGCGTGACATTGCTGTTTCGCAATAAAAATATCCGGGTCGGCAAAATAAAGTTCGTCGTTCCGTCGCCCACGACCGCATTGACCCAGATGTTACTGGGGGCCGCAGACAGTATTTTGGCCGGACTGGTGTTGTATTTTTGTTTGTTGCCATTTGTGCATATCCCGTTTGGCACGTATATTGGGCTGTTTGTGGTGGCCCAGGCCGCCGGTGTATTCAGCCAGGTTCCCGGTGGTATCGGTGTATTTGAAACGATTTTCTTGTTGGCGTTGCCGGCCACTGTGGACAAGGCCGATATTTTTGGCGCATTGCTGACGTACAGAATAATTTACTATGTATTCCCGCTGATTGGGGCAGGGGGGCTGTTCTTTGTGTATGAAAACTGGTTGCGTGTTCGGATGAAACGCTGGCTGGCCGAGGCCAAAGAAAAAATTCCCCAGATTCCAGAAAAAATAAAAAATATTCGTCAACGTAAAAAATAAATACCTTGCCATATGGCATAGATGCATGCTATGCTGGTGGACGCGTATAACAATGGGGTTGATGTAAGTGTTTGTACTATCACTGGTTTATTTTGTTCGAATTGCGCTGGTTATTATCGTGGCGTATTCCCTTGGCATGGGCATGGACGCCCCATGGGGACGGACTGGGGCCATTGCGTACGCATATAAAACCAAAGGATTAGCAAATGTCAAAAAAGATTTATGTGGACGCCGTCCACCCGGAAGAGACACGTGTTGTGGTGCTGGATACAGCGACCAACCGTGTGTCTGATTTTGACGTTGAAACAACGACCAAGCCCCAGATAAAAGGAAATATCTATCTGGCCAAGGTCATTCGCGTCGAACCATCATTACAGGCGGCATTTGTGGATTATGGAACGGGCAAAAATGGATTCTTGCCGTTTTCAGAAATTCACCCAGATTATTACCAGGTGACGCCAGAACAAAAGAAAAAATTAATCGAATTGGCGCATGCCAACATCGTTGATGACGATGATGATCCAGATGACGAAACGGACGAGGTTGCAGAATACGACGACCACAGTGCTGGTGAAGACAACAAAGAATTTGCCAAGCGTGCCCGTGAATTTAAAATCCAGGATGTTATAAAACCCAAACAGATCTTGTTGGTCCAGGGGGTCAAGGAAGAACGCGGCCAAAAGGGCGCATCAATGACAACATATTTGTCATTGGCGGGACGCTTTGCGGTGTTGATGCCGAATTCCCGGAAACGGAACAGCTATGGAATTTCCAAGAAAATATCTGACAAGACCGAACGGGCCCGTCTGCGTCAAATTTTACACGAATTAAAAATTCCCAAGGGCATGACCGTCGTTTTACGCACGGCGGCGTTTGGTGCGACGGCTGTCGATATTGCCAAGGACTATGATTACTTGGTCAATTTATGGAACGAAATTCGTAAAACAACATTGGAATCGGTGGCGCCGGTTACAATTCATACCGAAGATTCACTGTTGCGCCGCGTTGTTCGCGACTTTTTGGCGGACAAAGATGATGTTTTAATTATCCAGGGCGAAGAGGCATACGATGCCGCAAAACAGTACTTTATCCAGATGTACGGTCGCGCCCCGCGCAAGCAGCTGGTGCAATATCGTGATGCGGCGGTGCCACTGATGGTCAAGGCTGGCGTCGAAAAACAGCTGGAGGGTATGCACGGTCCATACGTCCAACTGCCATCGGGCGGGTCGCTGGTCATTAATCAGACCGAGGCGATGGTAACAATCGACGTCAATTCTTCCCGCGCGATAAAGGAAAAAGACATTGAACAGACGGCGCTGAATACTAATTTAGAGGCCGCCGAAGAAATCGCCCTGCAGTTACGGTTGCGCGACCTGGCGGGGATTATTGCGATTGACTTTATTGATATGGAAGAAGAAAAGAACAATCGCAAACTGGAAATGAAAATGCGCGAGGTTATGAAGCGTGATCGCGCCCGTACCCAGGTGGCGAAAATCAACAATTTTGGTGTCTTGATGTTGTCGCGCCAGCGCCTGCGCAGCAGTTTTATGGAATCGTCTTATGTACAATGTCCGCATTGTATGGGGGCCGGGGTTGTGCCGTCTATCCAGACCGCGGCGATAATTCTGTTCCGCCATTTGCAAGAAAAACTGTTGGCAAAAAGTGCGCAAAAAATTATTATGACCGTGCCGACCGACGTGGCGATTTATTTGCTGAATAACAAGCGGGCTGAACTGGCGGCGATGGAATCTGAATTTGAAACAGAAATCGTAATTATTGGTGATGACAGCCTGATGAATATAGACCAGTATTCTATCCAGCGCGTCGCCCCAGAACAAAACAAGACGGACGATATGTTGAACGCGTATGCGCCGTCTACGGATGCCAAGCGTAAAAATCCCCAGCATATGGATGCGCGCAAAACGACAATGAACGCGCCGCGCCGCAAACGTAAAAAGGCGCCAGCGAAAAAGAAAACAATCTGGCAAAAGCTGGTCGGGTAACAAAAAACGGGGCGATGCCCCGTTTTTTTTGTATCGACATTTTACACGCCGAATTTATATACTGCGCCGATGTACATTTCTGTGGCATCTATCTCTGTCGCGATATCCAGGTTACCAGAATGCATTTCCAGATCGCCGTAGTTTTGATACTTTAACCCCAGGTTCAGGTCAATTCGTGCGTTCAGCGCAAAATTAACCCCAATCATCGCCGACCATGACATGTCCGCCGTCGCAGACGCGGCATCAATGCCGCCACCATGCGCGTCGCCCCACAGGCCGGCAATACCAACACCCAGTCCAAAATAAGGTTCTACGGCGCCACCAAACTGTTGATAGACATACATGTTCAGCATATTTGACCATATATCAACACCGTATTCCGTGCCGTACTTTTCCTGGTCGCCGCCCGTGTATGCGGTTTCGAATTCAATCTTTACATGATCGGTCAGTCGATTCCCGACCGTCAATCCAATACCAAAAGAATCATCGCGTGCGGTCGTCGTTCTGCCGTCCCCCAGATCAGACGACAATGCCAGGTTTTCATTCTTGTGCACCCGAAACCCAACGTACGTATCGTATGTTGACCCATAATCGTACGCCGCCGCCGGCAACGCCATTGTGGCCATGGCCACACATGCCAGAATTTTTTTCATATTTTTCCCTTCCTTGGTTTTTGTTACAATCGCTATTATAATTTTAAACGGTGGAAAAACGCAAGCCGTTTATGATATAATTCCATCACAGGGAAATACACACAATGTCACGTACAGATAACCGTAACGAATCCAGAAAAAAACAGCGCCCCGGTCCGTCGCGTTGGGTGCGTGTCTTGGTGTGGTGTATTGATTTATTTATGCTGGCGCTGGTTGGGGTGGCGATATATGTTGTTATAATCTTTTTACAGATGCCGTCACTGGATGCGATACTGCACGAAACGCGGCCGGCGGCGGTCATTTTCATGGATGCAGATGGTAATGAAATTCGTGCATCAAATCGAATTATGGGGGCGCCCGTATCGGTGGAAACATTGCCCCCCCATGTATGGCAGGCAATTGTCGCAATCGAAGATAAACGATTCTTTGAACATGGGCCGATTGATATTCGTGGAATTACGCGGGCGATGCTGTCGAATATAATACATGGGCGACTGGCGGCGGGCGGGTCGTCAATAACGCAACAGACGGCGAAAAATATATTCTTGTCCCGCGAAAAAAAGATTTCGCGCAAGGTTCAAGAATTGATTTTATCATACTGGCTGGAAAACCGTTTTACCAAGAACCAGGTACTGGATTTGTATATGAACCGGGTATCACTGGTTGGCGGTATGCGCGGAATTGACGCGGCATCGCGCGTCATGTTTCAAACGTCTGCGAATAATCTGTCAATTGCCCAGGCGGCGCAAATTGCCGCAATGTTAAAGGCGCCAACAACATACAGCCCACTGGCCAATCCTGATAAAAATATTGCCCGTGCACGGATTATATTGCAAGAAATGGTGCGCCAGGGATATATCACATTGAACCAGGCGCGTATCGCGGCGCGCGAATTGGCGCCTGCCGCACCGGCACAAAATACAAACATATATCGCTATTGGACAGACTTTGTTTTGGAAGAAGTTAAATCAACAATCGGCACATTTGAATCAGATATGTATGTGTATACCACGCTGGATATGGGGTTACAGGAACACATTGCCGATATATTGCCCGCCGCGGTCGACCCGTACCAGGGTGCTGTTGTTGCCATGGAAACCGATGGTGCCGTACGTGCGATGGTTGGTGGTACGGATTACCAGGAAAGTCAATTTAATCGCGCGCTGGCGCTGCGTCAGCCGGGCAGTTCGTTCAAGCCTGTTGTATACCTGGTCGCATTGGAAAATGGTATGACACCAGATGCATATGTAAATGATTCGCCATTTTCGGTTGGTGATTATTCGCCCCAGAACTATAACAACCGCTATTATGGTGATATAACATTGGCAACGGCATTTGCGAAATCGGTCAATTCTGTGCCGTTAAAGTTAACGGAAACATACGGGATTGATTCCGTGCTGGATATGGCGGCGCGCCTGGGGGTGGGGAATAAATTGCGGCGTGAATATTCAACCGTTCTGGGTGCGTCAGAGATATCGTTGCTGGATTTAACCAAGATTTATGCTGTTATCTGGAACGATGGTCAATCGGTACGTCCGTATACAATTACAAAGATTACTGACCCATATGGCAATATAATTTATGAACGCAATCCATCTGAACCAATGCAAATTTTAATGCCCCAGACGGTTGATTACATGACACAATTGCTGGCGGATGTTGTGGCGCCGGGCGGCACCGGACACCGTGCGGCAGCCCTGGGCGTTCTGGGCGGCAAAACCGGGACCAGTAATAATAATCGTGATGCATGGTTTGTTGGTGCGTGGCGCGATTTGATAATTGGTGTATGGATGGGTAATGATGACTTTACCCCGATGTCGTCCAAGATTACCGGCGGCACAATCCCCGCCACAATTTTCCATGATATAGTGAAATAAATCTGTTGAACGTATTTGTGCGATTTGGTATTGTGAATAGCGCTATGGCATACGATTACAACAAAAAATTACCCAAATCATTATGGAAATTTTATTTTAAATACGCAATGCGCGGCCATTGGCCGTTAATTATTGGTTGGGTTATATTTTTCTTGATCGTTAAATCTGATTCTGTGCTGTTTCCGAATTTTCAGCGCTGGTTTATTGCATTATTTGAACAAACACCACCAGCCGGCCAGACTTTCTTGGAATTTGCACTGCCCACGATATTGCTGATTACAGGGTTGTTGATATTAATTGATACCAGTGTAATTTTCCGTGCTATGTTGCGTGGACGCTGGTCGCCAAAAATATCCAACCAGATTTCAGATGTCTTGAATGATTTGGTCCAGCACCAGTCCATGTCGTTTTGGACGGGGCGCATGGCAGGCAAAATAAATTCCCAGATTAACTATGTTTCCAACGGATTTAATGTGATAATAAATTTTATGGAAATATTCGGTTCTGTGCTGGTTATTCTGATAAACGTTGGTTTAATTTTTGGTATTAATACATATGTGGCGCTGATTTTTGGATTCGTTTTTGTTTTTCGTCTGGTATATGGTATTGCATTGATGAAACCGATGAGCAACGCTGCCAAATCCGCCAGCGAGGCGAACAGTTCATTATCCGGCAAGATTGTGGACAGCATTTCAAACTATTCAGTTGTAAAAATGTTCGCCGCCGCAGATTCAGAACGTAAATATTTGCAACCGGCGCGCGGT
>CALXPA010000015.1 GCA_944390185.1 uncultured Alphaproteobacteria bacterium
CCAGGTGGTTGCTGATTGGGGTGACCAGTTCCAAGTCGGTATCCAATAGAGTAAGATGCGGAAAACAAAACGCCGGGTACCCCCCGGCGTTGCGTTTTTTATCTGCATTCTGAAATCAATTGGTCAATCTGCGCCGACAACATCAAATCGGACTGTTTTAATTTTTCAATCTGGCCAATTGAATACAAAACTGTTGCATGGTCACGATCCCCACACACACGGCCAATTTCCACCAAAGACATATCTGTTGCATTCTTTAACACTGTCATCATTATCTGACGCGCCAGAACAACTGCACGGCTGCGTCCCTTGCCACATACGGCGTCATATGATACCGCCAACTTTTCGCACATTTGTTTCACCATCGCGATTGGTGTTTTCGCCTTTTGCAGGGTGTCGGCCAACAAACGCTGGGCCACATCGATATCAACCGCCGTCCCCATCAATTCACCGTATGTCTTGATTTTCATCGCAACACCGCCAACCAAGTGCCCATCTGCAGACATACGTGACGCAATCATATCTGCGACATCCGATGCAACACCCGCGCGCGTCAACATAACACGACGAACACTTTTGTTCGGTGCAACAACATCTGCCACCAAACCAGACGCCACCAGCGACTGGATACGACGATCCAGCCCCGTTAAATTGTTTGGCGCAACATTGGCCGTCAGAACGATGTTTTTCCCCGCTGCGCGCAAATCAACAACCAACTGGGCAAATTCTTCACATGTCGCACGCTTGCCCGCCAAGGCCTGGATATCGTCCAAAATAAACGTATCACAATTACGGCAAAAGTCTTTGAACGCAAATACGGTTCTGTCATGCAGACTGCGTGTGAATTCAGACACAAACTGGCCACCTGACATTTTTATTGTACGCCCTGCGGCCGCGCGTTCAATGCAATCCACCAACAATGTTTTCCCACAGCCCGCCGGCCCATAAATAAACAGCGGGGAAAAAGATACCGTCCCCGCCGCCAATTTTTTACACGCAGACAACACGAACGCATTCTCGTCACAACAGATGAACGTATCGAACGCGTCCATCACACACGCATGCGCCGATGCCACAACATCTGCGGCCGGCGCAAAAGACTGCACATTGTTGTCATTGGCAACCGGCGCCACCGCTGCACCACCACGCACCGCAATTTTCACGGCCAAACCAAATTCACCGGCAACCCCAGCCAGAATATTTGAATAAACCGCACCAATATAATCTGCAGAAAACTGGTTCTGGGCCCCCAAGACCAACACATCATCAATAACATCAAATTGTAACGGCGCAATCCAGGATGTAAAACTTGCAGAATCTAATTTCGCGGCAATGGCCCCCTTGATTTGTTCCAGGTTCACTGTATTTTGTTTTGCCACTGCCTGCATATTGTTTCTCCTTTTCATTCCCCGTTGCATATCCAGCGTTCCCGCACCGTGCATTTGATTTTAGGTATGACATCCACCCATGCACACCGACCAGATTTGCCACCATTGTCAATTCTGATCCGTTATATCATGCGTTCTGCAACCCTGCCCTGCACATCTGTGATTGATATTCATCAATCGTTTTGGATACGTCAGATAAGTTATAAGATAAATCGCGGTTTGCAACCAATTGTTAAACAATTTTTCAACATTTATTTTTTGACAACGATTCGTTTTTTTCCCTGTTTTCTGCGCCTTGTATATACACTGTATATACACATTCCGAATCAATTACGAACATATCCACCATCAACTTTTCGCACCAAACCCTGTAATTCTAAAACAACCAAATCGCTTTTTATTTCCGAAACAGATTTTTTGACAATATCTGCCAATACAGATTCTGACACAGGAATTGTTCCCAATGCGTCCAACAGTGGATTATTCGAATCGTTATTTTTTACATTTTTTACATTCTTTTTTTCCACACCAAAGAAATCTGTGACCCCATTACACAATTTTGCCGCCCCAGACTGTATCAACAGATTCGGTCCAAATGCGCGTGAATCCGACGGATGCGACGGGATTGCCCAAATTTCCCGATTCGCATCTATGGCGAATCGGGCTGTTTTCATGCTGCCTGAATTTTCATCAGCCTCGCTGATAATTAATTTTTCGCTGATACCGGCGATCCACCGGTTGCGTTGTACAAAATTAGTGGCAACCGGCACAAATCCGACAGGCATTTCACTGACCACTGCGCCACGTTCAACAATTTCCCAGTACAACGATTCGTTTTCCAGTGGCCAAATATAATCAACCCCACCGGCCAAGACCGCAATCGTCTGGGTCACACCGGCCGCCCGTAACGCCCCACGATGCGCGGCCGCATCCGTCCCCATTGCCATGCCAGACACAACCACCACATCATGCGCGGCGAACGCATCGGCGATATCCGCGACCAGGTTCATTCCTGCAACTGTGGCATGTCGGGTTCCAACAATTCCAACCGCAGACATTGTCAACGTATCGGGATTTCCCCGCACTGTCAAAACCGGCGGGTGGTTCTTTATCCGCCCCAGCATGCGTGGATACTGTGGCATATTATCACATATATACTGTATCCCCAATGCAGACGCCCGATCCATTTCACGCAAGACCGAATCGCGAACATCATCATTGTCCACCAACGATTGGGCCGCCGCGGCCACATCACCAAACCGCGATATCAATTCGTTATAACGCACCGGCCCAATCCCAGGCGTCCGCAGCAACAGTAATCTGTAAAACAATTCATCGTTCATACAGACACTATAAGAAAAAACAGACATATAATAAAAGCACTTTATTAAATAACGCCCCCGGGGGCGTTATTTGTTAACTTCTTTCTGCATTCAACAGATATTCTGCATTTATATAAGACGGACTGTTCATATTACAAACATCTGGTTTTTCCGCACCGTCCCATACATCACTGTTGCATTCTTGTTCCAGCACACGCAAATTGCGCATAATCAGATCAAAAGACGAACGATCTTTGTCCTTTAATACCAACAACTGGGACATCAGTCGTTGATCACCACTTAACGCCTTTTGTCCTTCGACCTTGCCACCAATCAGTTCGTTACCGAACAATTCCATAATTCCAACACCCAGGCCGGCACCGCCAACCACACCACCAACTGTGGCCCACGTACGTCCTGTTTTTTTGGCATCCAACGCACGCTGGCGCAACACATCTTCATCGGCCCACGAACCGCACGTTATATCATTCCCCATGATAAAGTACCGACTGGGCACATCTGACACATCGATTCGCGAATCATTAGATTTAATATCCACCTTGACAAAACAGACGTTATTTTCTGGTTCTTCGACATCTTCTACCATTGTGGCATAGTTATTAATATTGCTGTATCGCGACGCCCAAACAAAAGTATTTCCGATACCAACATTATTGCTGACGCATGCCAGACGTTCTTTTTCGCGCGTATCGGCCGACTGTGATGGGGCCGGACTGGGGGTTGTTGGTACAGTTGCCTGGCGCACATCTGTATCAACCGGTGTACCAGTATTCACCGATGCAATTCCACTGATTTGATTTGTTGATGCCGTTGCCCGTGGTGCAGACATAATCATCTGTCCCCGCATAGAACGCCGGGCCTGGGACGCGGGGGTTGCCGCCACCGCCGGCACACAAAACGCACATAACATAACCCAAGGTAAAATTTTTCTCATTATATTCCCCCCACCTATTACACCTTTGTCATCAGGGGTATTATACCACAAAACGCCTAAAAAATAAAGAATAAAAGCGCCACATACGTGACGCCATGGATTACTTTTTCCACTTCCATTCAATTTTTGATTCTGTGCCATGAATCAGACGTCCGATATTTCCGCGATGCCGCCACAGACACAGCAACGCAATCGCCAAAAATGGCAACCCCATTTGCCACCCGATTACAAATCCGAACACCGGCATCAGACAGAACGCAACCACCGCCCCCAGCGAAGAATACCCTGATGTCAACGCCACCAACAGCCATTCAACCCCACACACCACAAAGGTCATCGGGCTGACCGCCAACAAAACCCCAAACATAGACGATATGCCTTTGCCCCCGCGAAAGCGCAACCATATTGGATAACAATGTCCGACGATTGCGGCAAAACCACACCATGCGCCCAAAACATCGCCCCCGATTGCCATGCCGATTATAACGGCCGCGATTGCCTTGGCCATATCCAGAATCCATACCAGCGCCGCCATACGCAAACCACCGACGCGCATAACATTTGTTGCCCCGATATTACCACTGCCCACCTGACGCAGGTCACCCTTGCCCGCCAGACGGGTAAAGATTAACCCCATTGGCACAGACCCCAACAGATAAGACAAAACTATTCCAGCGACAACCATCGCCCCAAAAGATGCAGATATCATTTTATTTTTCCTTGATTTTATGTTTGTTTTCTATAAAATATCAGAAAACATTGATAAATAAAAGGAAAATAAAGTGGCAAATCATAAGTCATCTAAAAAAAGAATTGTTGTAACCGCCAAAAAGAACGCGGTTAATAATGCACGTCGCAGCATGGTGAAAACCGCAACGAAAAAGGTTTTGGTTGCTGTTGAATCTGGGGACCAGGTGGCGGCGGCCACAGCCCTGCGCAATGCCGAGGGTAGAATCATGAAATCCGCGGGCAAGGTTATGCCAAAAAAACGCGCCGCACGCAAGGTATCACGTCTGACCAAGCGCGTTGCAAAAATGGCCTAAGGATACAGTTTGCGATATCGCATAAAAAACATGGCGTCCCAGTTGGGACGTCTTTTATGTACGCGAAACATTACACAAAACATACAGAAAAAATCCCGCACATGCGGGATTTTCAGAACCATTAATTCAGTGGCGCACCCCAATGCTGTTGGATTGTGCGTTCTGTATCCATTGGGCTGATCAGAACCTGGGGCGTTAATATCACGACCAGCACATCACGGGTTGCCGACGTCTCGCGCGAGCCGGATAGTGCCATAAAGTCCGGATCACCCAACCCATAACGCGTATCGTTATTTTCTTGCTTTTCAAACCCAGACACCACCAACATCTGGCCAGATTCCATAATAACCTCTTGCATAAAGCTGCGTTCTTCAACCTCGGGCAATTGCAGTGTAACCTCACCGATTGTTTGCTGTTGCATACGCAACAATTCGCGCACAGACATTCTGAACAACAACAGAATCTTGCCATTTTCCAAAACGTTTGGCAACAGCTGCATTGAAAACCCTGTTTCCAAATCATCCTGGTCAACCGTACTGGATTCAACCGTTGTAAAGTTCCGCGATTCAAAACGCTTTATATACCCGGTGGTGCGCGTATTATTCACAGGCGCCACCCGATTATTACGCGTTGTCACACCAACATTTGTGACCAGTGAAACCTTGCCCTGTTTGGCCAACGCCTGTATCAGCGCGTCTGTTCCCGCCAGACTGGACAGTGAACCATTTTGGATTTGATCCTGGGTATACGCACCGGCAACCTCTGTATTACCACTCATATGTGTGGCGCCCGTGGCCGCGGACACAGTATTCGACAATACTGCGATATTCATTGTACTGGCCTCGGTACTGGCCAGATTATTTTTTGGATTGGCCACGATATTCAATCCAGATGCCGAATTAATCGCCGCCGCCAGATTCAACCCAAACGCCGAATCATTTGATATAGAAACCTGTAACACCTTGACATCAATGGTCACCAACTGGGACAGGCGCTTGTTCTGGCGTTCAATATAGTCCCCAACACGCGCCAATGTCGACGGTGGCGCCGTAACTGTAATCGTTCCCAAACTGCGCGACACTGTAAAGGTTGAATTTTCACTGTCACCGATAATTGTATCCAGTGCACTTTCGATTTCGTCCCATTCTTTCAATGTTGATTCCAGTGACACCGCATTGCCGTCATCTGTTTCAACCGCCGTCTGGTACGACACATCCGTTCCCAACGCATACAGCGTAAACGTTCTGGTTTCGGTTTCATAGAACACAATTGCCGACTTATCATAATACCACAACAAATCTAAATCCGTTGCGATTTGCGACAACAGCCCCGACAGCGGCCCGGTATAGGCCACATTTATTGTTTTTTTCAGTTTTTCTGGATCAATCTGGCTGTCAATTTTCACAGGGATATTTGTAATCGCCGTAACATTGTTCGCCAACTGTTGCAGACTGACCGGTTCATTCAGCAATATTGTAACGCCCGTGGTTGTCTCAAACTGGCCCGGCAGATTATTTCTGTGCTCCAGCAACGTAGACGATGCCCCCAACCATACTCCTTCGGACATAGACACCGTATCACCGCTGGCAACCTTGGCCCGTGGATTTTTCGCCATTTCGAACGCATCATACGCGTTAATAAAGTCCTGGTCTACAGAAGACGCAACCTGGGCCGATTCCTTGGTGGCACACGCCGCCATCGCTGCACACAGCCCGCAAAAGATAAAAAATTTTATTGGTTTGCTCATCTTCCTTTCTCCTATGGCAAATCACCATATCCACAAATTATTACTCTTCTGTCGTAGACACGACCAGCACCCGGTTTCCCTTGTAAAACTTGGCATACGGTATCGGGGTTGCACGCGCAAAATTACGTACCAGCGCAGACGCCACATCGACAAAGCGTCCCTTGAACACCGCACTGGCCTGGATTGGATATTCACGCGACGTCGCCCATACCAGGTCCCATCCCTCTTTATCGCACCAGTCTTGTAACACACCACGCAGGGTCTGACCACTGGCCACAACCCACGACCGCACCTGGTCTGTCAATGTAACCGCCGGTTCCGCATCCGCCGATATATCAACTGCAATTTCTGCATCTAATTCGGCGTTGGCCTCGTTTGCGGCGGCTAACTCATCTTCACTCATTCCCATTTTTGCGACGAACGCCTCGTATCCGTCACGATACTGTGTGCAATCTGTGCGTCCACTGCGTGAAACGGTCAGCACTGCCCCCCCATCATCTTCCAGCATTTCACGATTCAACAACGGCATTTCGGCACCACTGTTGCATTCGTCATCAAACCCGGCCGGCAACTGGCCACCGTGCAACATATTCGCCCCCCCAGACCAACCGCCGTATCCAGTACTATCTGTACCCAGATTAAAGTTATTTTCCACGACCAAATCCGCGCCGATTTTCGAAACAATACGAATATTATCCCGCCCATTTCCCCCGGCGGCCCCATCTTCGCATGCGATTTCCACATCTGCATCAGACCCTGAAATCGGCCACACAGGCACCGGCTCTGGCTCTGACACAGGTTCTGGTGCGGGCGCAACGTATTGCTGTGCCGGCTGTGGTGCGGGCATCTGATACTGTACCGTTTGGGTTTCCACAGGGATGGTTTCCTGGGTATAAAAAACCTCTGACGTGACAACCTGGGGCAGCGATTCCGCAGCAAAGCAATACCCCGCCGCGGTTGCAAACATTGCGACAATCAAAATCTTGCGGAACATAAATAGTCCTTTCCTGTAATGTTTCACCACTATTATTACATTTATTATAACAACTTGACCGAATCTGTGCAAGACTAAAACGCACCCAGATTTTACCATCATCGGCAAACGCCAGAATATAAAATCGCGCGAATCGCGAAAAGATGCTATACTATAGGTTCGAAACAAATCAACATCACAGGTGATTTTATGCAAAACGTTTTGATTTTTACAGGAATTGGGCTGGTTGCACTGATGTGCATTGCGATACTGATGCTGGCATGGGGAATAAACACACGTATTCGCGAGATAACGCGAACACTGGCGCACCAATACAATCTGATTGTCAAGATACAATCTGTACTGAAAAACAAATCCGCGACAAATGCTGTGGCTGAAAACGCCGAAATGATATACCAAGACTTGTTACAAAACCTGATCCCGATAATGGCGGCAATTGACGTCATGCCCCGCACCACCCCAGAACATCCGTTATGGCGGGCCCTGGGCGGGATAATGGACGAATATGCCAAGAATCCATTTGCACTGGAAAAACTGCGCCGTTGTATTAAACTGGATGCAGAGGTTGCCCGTGCCATAGACAACTATATGAATCGTGCCGACAGTTTTCTGCATCATATCACAACCACAGATCCAGATGGTATATTGTCGTCAACATTCACAGATGGCCTGTTGGGACAATCGCTGACATTTTTTACCCAGGCCAAACAATTGGCCGCACAAACCCAGGACCAAGGCTGACGCATGCCAAAATTAACTGCTGATATTATTCGCGAAATATCTGCCCAGCGTGACGAACCAGACTGGCTGTTACAGTGGCGGATTGCGGCATTTGATGCATGGAAAAAAATGTCTGAACCACACTGGGCCGATATAGACTATGCCCCAATTGACTATGACGCGTTAAATTATTATAACGCCCCCCGCCCCGTTGATAATTCAGATTTGAAAGCGGTATATGAACGGATGGGCCTGCCGGAAAGCGAACAAAACGCGTTACTTGGCATGGCGACAGACACCGTCATAGACAGTCGCTCTGTACACACGTCATACACCGCAGAACTGGACAAACACGGGATAATATTTTTACCGTTTTCTGACGCAGTTCGCCAGCACCCAGATTTGGTCAAAAAATACCTGGGCACGGTTGTACCGGCCACAGACAACTTTTTTGCGGCACTGAATGCGGCGGTATTTTCGGACGGAACATTTGTATACGTTCCCCCAGACACCACATGCCCCATTGACCTGGCCAGTTATTTTAGAATTGAAACGGCCAAAATCGGGCAATTTGAACGCACGCTGATTATCGCCGATTGTGGCGCAAAACTTAGTTATATGGAGGGCTGCTCTGCCCCGCGGCGTCCGAACCACCAATTACACAGTGGCGTGGTTGAAATCATCGCACACGATAACGCGAATGTACGATATGCCACGGTGCAAAACTGGTACGCGGGCGAATTTTCACCAAACGCGCCCCAATCATCTGGCGGGATATTAAATTTTGTGACCAAGCGTGGACGGTGCGACCAAAATGCGCGTCTGGACTGGACCCAGGTAGAGGTTGGTTCTGCAATCACATGGAAATATCCATCAACAATCTTGGCCGGCAACGGTGCCAAATCAGACTTTTATTCACTGGCAATAACACGCGGCGGCCAACAATCTGACACTGGCACAAAAATGATTCACATTGGCGACGACACTGTATCAAACATTGTGTCATACGGTGTGGCACTGGATTGGTCGCGCCAAACATTTCGCAGCCTGGTCAGTTTTTCTGGCATCCGTGGCAAGAACGCGTCTAAATGCGACACACGCCTGATTGGCAATAACGCACACGCAAACACATTGCCACGCATAGTGCATAACAACAACCAAAACACCCAAAGTCACGAGGCCACAACCGGTGCCATCGACGCCACCCAATTACAGTTTTTGATGCAATCCGGCATTGACCAAGACACCGCCACTGCATTAATAATTGGTGCCACTGCGGCCCCTGTGATATCACGGTTACCGATGGAATTTTTGGTTGAATCAAAACAATTAATTCAAATGGCATTGGAACAAAAATGAAAAAAACAAATATACTAGAAATAAAAAATCTATCCGTATCATTGGCCGGCAAACAGCTGCTGCACGACATATCAATGACGGTTGAATCTGGGGCGCGTCATTTGATTTCTGGCCATAATGGATCTGGCAAATCGACACTGGCGGGGGTAATTACCGGTGCATCAGAATACACTGTTGATAACGGCGCAATTATTTTTGACGGTCATGATATCACAAACGAAACAATGACCACACGCGCATTAATCGGAATCTTTTTAGGCGCCCAAACCGTTCCCGAAATTCCGGGGCTAACAACACTAAGTTTTTTGAAACATTCCATCGCGGCGCACAAGCGTTTTGAAACCGGTCAAGATTTATCGATGGGCGAATTTCTGGGCAATTTAGATGACGCATGTACAAAACTGTCGATACCCAAAGAATGGCTGAATCGCGATGTAAACGTCGGTTTTTCCGGGGGCGAGCGCAAGCGCCTGATGCTGCTGCGTTTAATAATGACTGCGCCACGTCTGGCCATTCTGGACGAACCAGATTCTGGCGCAGACGCCACAACCCAGAAACAAATCGCCGATACAATGCGTGAAATGACCGACACAACATTTATATTTATCAGCCACCAAAAAAACTTTACAGACATGGTCGGTCCAACGGCCACAACCATTTTGTCTGGTGGAAAAAATGTGATAGAATAAACACATCTGGAATCAAGAAAAGGAAGAAGCATGAACAAAATCAAAACAAAGCCACTGTCGTGGTGGACACTGTGGTATCCATTGTGGTTTGCGATAATAACGTTCATATTCATGATTGTTGCTGTAATGATATCTGGCGCTGTATCTGGCCAAAGTACAATCATGCAACCAATGACCAGCATATTGACATTCGTCGCATTTATCACAGGCGCAGGTTTGTTATTCCTGCGTATGCCACGCGATCCCCTGGACCAGCGCAGTTTAATCGCATTAACCAATATCCAGGTAACCGTGGCCGCAGTGTTGTTGTTCACATTTTTGACCTTGATTGCCAAACATCATGAATGGCTGGCCCTGAAATTAGCACTGCTGTCCCCCCAGTCTGACGTATTGTTTGCGTTCGTGCTGTCGATATGGGGCATATTTTTGCTGTATTTGTGCGGATTGTTATTATCGAATGTGTACGCAAAATACCGCCGTTGTCGTTCGATGGGGATTGCCCCGTGGCGTATAATCTGTTCCATGCCATTCGGATTTTCATTACTGTGGGCGCCGGGATATATTTTATCTGACAAACAAACCACCGCACCAAACGTACCGATGCGCGCCAAATGGTACGCCAGATTTACAGATTGGATTGCACGCCATCCTGTGGCGACATGCATATCGTTTATCACCACGGTACTGATGTCCCAGATATTTTTCGGATATCGATTCGTATTATTGATATTGGCAATGACAACCATCTTCGCGATATGGTTCCGCATAGTTGGCGATAAAGCGTTTCGTCGTGGCATGCCTGGTCGTTATGCCACCACGGCGGTGATTTTAAATATTGTGTTGATAATCGGTCTGATTATATACGCAAACATGCACCCGGTTCCAGTGCTGACACCTGCTGGGGTTGCATATTAAAAAAACGCGCTATGTACATGAAATCAAGGCACAGGGGGAATTAATGAACGGCATAATTTTATTCACAGTACTAATTTTATTTTTATGGCTGGGGCGGTCTATTTTGATACCACTGTTGGTTGCGACATTTTTGTGGTATTTGATAAACGCCACCGCCACCTATGTACGCAAGGTATTCCCATACAATTCTGACGCGTCACGGACCACCCGCCCAATTGCATCACGGGCATTTGATTGGACATCAAATATACTGGCCGTACTGGCCATGTGTGGTCTGATATATCTGTTTTCAACCCAGATACAGCCTATGTTCCGCGAATTGATGATTGCGATGCCGACGCTGCAGCATAAATTATTCGTGTTCAGTAATTACCTGTCCGAATCACTGGGAATACGTTTTGATGCTAACATGCTGCCGAATATTGCGAACATCGCCACAAACATCGGCGCATCTGTCGCCAGCATTGTAACATCCACAGGAATGATTTTGGTCTATATGTTATTCATGTTTGTTGAACAGAGTACATTTAACAAAAAAATCATTGCCCTGATACCGAACAAAACCAAGTATAAAAAGGCACGCTATATACTCGACAGCATTGATGAAAACATGAAAAAGTATTTATTTATGAAAACATTGCTATCTGGGATAACCGGCGTATTGTCGTATTTTTGGTTACAGATGATTGGTGTGGAATTTGCGGGCATCTGGGCGTTCATAGTATTTATAACCAGCTATATCCCGACAATTGGTGCAATTATTGCATGTACACTGCCGATATTATATTCGCTGATAACGGCGCCATCGCTGCAGCAGCCAATATTGACAGCCTTGGGCTTAATCGGTCTGCAAATACTGTTCGGCAATATTCTGGAACCAAAATTAACGGGCAAGACATTGAACTTATCAACACTGGCGATACTGATTAACCTGGTATTCTGGGGAATGATTTGGGGTGTTGCCGGTATGTTTTTCAGTGTGCCATTACTGGTGGCGATATTTATTACCACGGCCCAGTTTGATTCGACACGTTGGATTGCAGTGCTGTTATCTGCTGATGGGAAAATACCGGACAAGCGTGACGAATAAATCGCGCTGGATACATGAAATCTGGGATTTTTTAATTATGCAATCGCCCCATAACGGCGATTGCATTTTCTAAAATAACACGCGCAGATTCAGAATCCAGTTCACGCTTTATATCAGAAACACGGACCTTGCCCAATTTTTCTTGGGCGGCGGCACTGGTTAATGTTTCATCGATAAACGCAATTGGCAAATCGGTGTATGTGCACAATTCCGCCGCACACGCCCGAACCGCACCTGTGGTCTCAGACAGTGTTCCATCCACATGTAACGGCAACCCGAACACAATCCCAACGGCATTTTCTGCGCGCGCCAAATCTGCAATCTGTCGCGCAACGGATGCCCCACCCTGTCTGGCAATAATTGGGGGACGCACAAACACAAATTCACGCGATGCATCTGACACCGCCACCCCAGTGCGACGGGCGCCCCAATCAATTCCAATTATGCGCCCCACACGCGGAAAATCGTTGAAATTCGGCAAAATCATTGTATAATTCCCTGGTAATTTTATAGGTTATAAACAGCATAGGATTCAAAATGGCATTTAGCAAGCAACAATTAAAAAAATTTGCCGATTTGATAAAGATTGATATCTCGGACGAAAAACTGGACCAGATGAATATCGATTCGGTTATTGAATGGCTGGATAAATTACAGAAAATCGACACCACCGGTGTTGAACCGATGTTAAATCCGGCCGAACACAAACTGCCGCGCCGCGCAGACGTGGTAACCGATGGAAACATTCGTGATGCCATTTTGGCAAATGATCCAGACACCGCCGGCGTATCCCGCGGATATTTTGCAGTACCAAAAGTAATGGATGAATAACGATGATTGATTTAACGATTACAGACGCACTGGAAAAATTAAACTCACGCGAAATCAGTGCAACAGAACTGACACGCGCGCATTTGGAACGTATTGAAAAATACGGCACGGAATTAAATTGCTATATAACAACGACGCCTGAACGCGCATTATCAGACGCGGCGGCGGCTGACGCACGCTATGTGGCGGGCAATCCATTACCATTGGACGGGATTCCAATTGGGATGAAAGACCTGTTTGCAACACGTGGTATTCGCACAACTGCGGCATCGCACATGCTGGAAAATTTTGTTCCACAATACGAATCGACCGTTTCGCAAAAATTTATCGACGCCGGCACTGTATTGCTGGGCAAGACCAATCTGGACGAATTCGCCATGGGGACATTCAGCAAAACCAGTTACTTTGGCGCCCCCATTAATCCATGGCAAATGGAACGCAAATTAACCGCGGGCGGTTCGTCTGGTGGCACAACCAGTGCGGTTGCATCTGGCCTGGCCATGGGGGGTACTGGCACCGACACGGGTGGTTCGATTCGCTTTCCGGCGTCCATCACTGGCCTGGTCGGGATGAAGCCAACATACGGCCTGTGCAGTCGTTGGGGATGTGTCGCATTTGCATCCAGCCTGGATACACCGGGCCCAATTGCACGCACGGTTGACGATGCCGCATTATTACTAAGTGCAATGGCGGGCCACGATCCAAAAGACTCAACCAGCGCAGATGCCGGATTTCATGCACATACACCACTGTCACCAATTCTGGGAGACGGTAAAAAATTACGTATTGGCATTATCAAAGAATTTTCCGATGTTAAAGTATCGCCAGATATGCAGCGTATATTTGACGCACGAATCGCCGATTTAAAATCATTGGGTGCCGATGTGGTCGAAGTGTCAATTCCAAACATTCTGGATGCACTGGCGGCATATTACATCATCGCCCCGGCCGAGGCATCGTCAAACCTGGCGCGCTATGACGGCATGCGTTATGGCCTGCGTGTGGATGGCGCCGATTTAATCGACACGTATAAAAAGACACGTGCCGCCGGTTTCGGGACCGAGGTTCAGCGTCGCATGATTATCGGCACGGCTGTATTGTCCAGCGAATCGTACGAGGTTTATTTTATGCAGGCCGCACGCGTCCGCAGATTAATTGCTGATGCATTTAACCGCGCATTCGCGCAGTGCGATTTAATCGTATGTCCGGCGGGTGCGGGTACGGCATTACCACTGGATTCCGACCTGACACCATTGGAATATTATGCGCTGGACTTATTCACGGTTGCGATGAATCTGGCTGGCATCCCGGCATGCAGTGTACCCGCCGGAATCGCCGAAAACGGATTACCACTGGGGGTCCAGGTTGTTGGTCGCCGCTTTGACGATATGCGTGTAATGCAATTGGCCAAGCATGTAGAGCAGTTTGCAGGCATCGATAATCGTCCAACAAAAATAATGGGGAAATAAAAAATGGTGGCCAGAAGTGGAATCGAACCACTGACACAGGGATTTTCAGTCCCTTGCTCTACCAACTGAGCTATCTGGCCAACGTGAAACGAATAATAAAGTACCAAACGACAAAAAGCAAGGAAAAATAAAAATGTTTACGATAAAGGGCAAAACAACAGATTGGGAATTGGTTATTGGTTTGGAAACACATATAGAGGTTCTGTCCAACAGCAAACTGTTCAGTGGCGCGTCCGCGGACTATAACCCGACCATATCCCCCAATACCCAGGTTTCTATGGTTGACGTCGCCATGCCGGGCATGTTGCCGGTGTTAAACGAATACTGTGTTGAACAGGCAATAAAAATGGGATTGGGCCTGAACGCGGAAATATCCCGTCGCAGTAAATTTGCCCGTAAACAATATTTTTACCCTGACCTGCCCCAGGGATATCAGATTTCCCAACCGGCCGAAGAACCACCAATCGTTGGACGCGGCTGGGTTGAAATTATGGGCGATGATGGCAACCCCAAAAAAATTTTAATCGAACGCGCACACCTGGAACAAGACGCAGCAAAATTAAAACACGATATCCATCCAACAAAATCATTCGTAGATTTTAATCGTACAGGGGTTGCATTATTAGAAATTATAACTTACCTGGATACAAAGAACCCAGATAACAGATCTTATATATCGTCTCCAGATGAAATGGAACGCTACCTGCGTGAAATTCGTGAAATCGCGCGCGCCCTGGGTGTGTCCAAGGCAAATATGGAGGAAGGATCCATGCGTTCTGACGTTAATGTATCAGTACGCCCAGTTGGCAGCAAAGAATTTCGTACAAAAACGGAAACAAAGAATATGGTTTCCTTTAAGTTTATACGTACAGCTATCGAATACGAAGCCCGCCGTCAAATCGAAATATATGAAAATGGTGGCACTGTGTCCCAAGATACGATGCACTATAATCAAGAAGACGGAACAACTTCTGTGGCTCGTAAAAAAGAAGATGCGTTGGATTACCGTTACTTCCCTGACCCAGACCTGCTGCCACTGGAAATCAGCGAAGAAACAATAGAACGCATTCGCAGTACCATGCCAGAACTGCCGGCGGCGACCCGCGCGCGCTATGTACATGATTTCGGGCTGTCTGAATATGATGCCGCGCGTCTGACCGAAACAACCGACATATCAAAATGGTTTGATGCGGCGGTTGGAAACAACCCAAAACGCGCGAAATCCATCGCGAATTGGATGATTTCCGAATTGTTTGCACACCCCGAAAATTGGGATGTAAAAAACGCGCTGGATACACCTGGGCAAGGCACAGCGCGGATTGTCACCCCGTCTGATTTGGC
>CALXPA010000016.1 GCA_944390185.1 uncultured Alphaproteobacteria bacterium
GTTGTCTTGGCAGATGCAGATATTGTTCATCGCAGTAATCCAGAAACAGGTGGAATATTGGAAATCGTTGTTCACAGAATTTCTGATAACGCGGTGTCAATTGTTAATGAGGCGCTGGGGAAATATTCGGATATAGATGGTATTGTGTTGGATTTGCGTGCCGCAACAGGGGATGATGAACGGGCGGCGGCCAAATTCGCGGGGCTGTTCATTGGGGCGGTGCCTGTTATGCGAATCGCACAAACCGCCCAGGAAGAAGTAGAGGTAATCCCCGGTGGCGATGCAATTACGGATGCGCCGGTCGTTGTCTTGATGTCAAATATGACACGCGGCACAGCCGAGGCGATTGTTGCCGCATTTTATGAAAATGAACGTGGGGTTTTGGTTGGTACGCCAACAGCCGGAGACGCACGAATCGCAACGCGTATAGATTTAGATAATGGCGGCGCGTTGGAGCTGTTGAACAAGTCTATTAAAACGGGGTCGGGACGTGATATTGATGGACGCGGAATTTTCCCAATTGTATGTCTGTCTAATATACGATCGATAAATCAACAGGAAGCATTCTTTTTAAATGTTATAAATAATGATTTTCGTGCACAAGATTTTAACCAAGATGACGATGTCAGTCCAGATGTGTTGCGGCGTGGGTGTCCGGTTATTACCAGTGGTACGGATGAAGACGCGCTGGCAACGGCTGTGGCGGTTAAAATACTGACAGATACCAAAGTGTATGGTAAATTGTTGGCGGAATAATTTATAACCAAGCGGAGATGATATGTTTTTAACCAAAGATAACAAAATCAAGTGGAAATGGTTAGGTGTTGGGGCGGCTGTTACAGCTGGGCTGGTTGCGCTGGGAATATTATGGTTTGACAAGCCGTTATATTTATTCTTGCGTAATTTTGATTGCGGTTTATTCCGCGTGTTTGATGTGGTGTTTGCCGCAAAAATATGGTTGTTGGTATCTGCGGTTGTGCTGGTGGTGTTTTATATAAAAAAAGCATGGTCAGTGCCACCGCGTATCAGAAACGCGCGCAATCATATCAGTGTGGCTGTTATTATGAAAGATTTTTGGAACAAGGTTCGTAACAGCTATGCCGTGTTTGTTTTGTCATCTGTGTTGGCGGCCAGCGCGGTTGCAGGCGTGCTGAAGGTTTTGATTGGGCGTGCGCGTCCGGTGTTCTTCGAAGCGCTGGATATGACCGGATTTTTTCCGCCGTCGTTTGAATGGGCGTTTAATTCAATGCCATCAGGGCATACGGTGGCAACGTTCGCGGGGTTGGTTATGTTGGGGCTGTTGGCGCCGCGGGTAAAGTGGTTTACGTGGACATTGGCGATTGTTGTGGGAATATCGCGTGTATGTGTCGGGGCGCATTGGCCGTCTGATGTTATTTTGGGGGCCTTTATTGGTATGGCAATGGCCGATTTGGTCAAGGCGTTGCTGAAACGGCATGGCGCAGACATTATAAAATAATTTATGTGTGTGCTAACAATATTTGCTTTTTTGTGATAGAATACAGCGGATGGGACAGGAATCTGCTTTTTTACCCCAACGAATTTCTGGCGCACTGAAGTCATTGGTGCGGCGGGTTGTTGGTGGAACTGTGTTGCTGGTTGCGGTGTGGGCAATCGGTGCAATGATTTTTTTTAACCCTGGATTGGACGGCTTTGCTGTGGCCAGCACATTTGGAACCCAGACTGTGATGGGAAATGTTGTCGGGTTCTTGCGTGGGATGGTCGGATTTGTCCCAGGGCTGTTTGTGGTTTTGTGCATTGCCCGCTGGGGATTAGAATGGCTGATGAACTGGGGCGACGATGTGGCGCCAGAGTATAATTTTTTGCGGACCTGTATCGCAATTTGTGCCGGTGCCGCCGGGATGGGAATGATTGCGCCATCGTATGCGTTTGGCGGCATGTTGGGCAGTTTGGCAACCGTGGATTTGTACAGCTTGATTGGTAATTGGACCGTGTTGGTCGGGATTGCGCTGGTGGCGGTATTTTGTATGTTAGCGTCCGTGACGTTGCATATAAAGTGGGTGCATATTAAAAGCGCGCTGTATACAGTGTGGCGCGGAATACGGTGGTTGCTGTCGGTGTTTCATCTGGCCCCGGGTGCCCAGTATGATGCGGATGTGGATACAGATGAAGATACAGATGATGCCGATGAAAATCAGGACGATGCAGATGAACCAGATACAACAGATCGCGCCGGGAAAAAGCGGGCTGGGGCACGACGGACAGAAAAGAAACGTACGCGTCGCGTGGCATCGCGTGATGATGGCACGCCACATGAATATGAATTACCAGATCCGGCGTTTTTGGAATATTCGCACTTTGCGAAAAATGTTGTGACCCCGGAATTAAAGCGTAATGCCAGTGCAATGGAAATACACTTTGCTGAATATGGGGTCGAAGGCAAGGTGGTCGGAATTCGTCCGGGACCGATTGTGACGCTGTACGAATTTTTGCCAAAAATGGGTGTTCGTATGGCGGATATAAAAAAGACGGTTACAGATATGACACGCGCAATGGCCGCAGAAAATATCCGTATTGCACATATCCCCAGCACGCAATTAATTGGTGTCGAAATGGCGAATCTAAAGCCCCAGACCGTGCGTTTCAGATCATTGGTGGAAAATGACGCGTTTGTGAATTCTAGGTATAAAATACCGTTGGCGTTGGGGGTCAGTATTGGTGGCGATGCCATGTATTATGATTTGGCCAAGATGCCGCATATGTTGATTGCCGGGCGTACGGGGTCTGGGAAATCTGTGTTCGTACAGTCGATTATTACGTCGATTGTTTATCACTTTACCCCCGATAGATGCAAGTTGATGATTATCGATCCAAAGGGGGTTGATTTTGGTTGCTGGGATGATATACCGCACCTGATTACACCAATTGTAAAACTGGATCCGAATGCGGCGGTGAATGCGTTGAAATGGGCCGTCAACGAAATGGAAAATCGGTATAAGCAATTACAAAAGTTAGAGGCCAGAAATATAGAATCTTATAACGAAATTGCCGCGCAAAAGCGCGCCAGTGGTGAACGGGTTACTGAACAAATCGCCGTCGGTACCGATGAAGAAACGGGTGAATTGTTGTTTGAAACCCAAGACGTTGATTTGTCTGACATGCCATATATCGTTATCGTCGTGGACGAGGTGGCAGACCTGATGAACGTTGCCCGTAAAGAGGTTGAGGCGTGTATCCAGCGTATCGCACAGAAAGCGCGCGCCGCAGGTATCCATCTGGTTATGGCGACCCAGCGTCCAGATGCAACAATTATTACGGGGGTTATCAAGGCAAACTTTCCAACGCGTGTGTCGTTCCAGGCGCGCAGTGGAATTGATTCTATGACCACGTTGGGCGAAAAAGGGGCCGAACAGTTATTGGCGCGTGGCGATATGTTGTTCAGCGAAGCAGGGCGGGTACCGGTGCGTATCCATGGCGCATTAATCGATGATGATGAATTAAAGCGTGTCGGTAATTTCTTGCGTGCCCAGGGGGCGCCAGAATACGCCGATGGCGTAACAGATGGTGGTGATGGTTCTGTTGGCGCGATTCCGGGGGTGCCGGGCGCCGTACCAACCAAGGCAGATAAAGATGCGGATTTATATACCCAGGCCAAGGAATATGTGCTGCGCGATAAAAAGCCAACGATTTCGTATATCCAACGTCGTCTGGGCGTCGGATATAACAAGGCGGCCGGTTTTATGGAACGGATGGAGGCCGAAGGCATCGTCAGTGCCCCAGATGCGAATAATAAACGGCATATATTATAGGAATCTGTCCTGGGGGGGCAGGGTATGGGGTCGTGTTATTTTACTTTTTTATAGACCCTTTTTATGGTATAATTTTCAGCAAAAGGAGATTTAAGTAATGAAAAAATATTTGTCTTGGGCCGCATTGGTAATTGGTGTGTTCGCAATGACGCCGGGGGTGGCGGCAACGAATTCAGGAACACGCGGCGCGTCTAGTGCAGATTTAACCAGTGGACCGGCTGTGCGCGAACGGACCCAGGTGAATTATGAAAAATATGAAACACGTACATCAACCAAAACGTACGATGCGGCAGATGCCAAGAATCTGTATTATACACAGCCGGCCAGCCGCAGTGCACTGTATAAACAATATGCCACAGGTTCCACCAATGCAGGTGCGCCCGCCGTGGCCACGGTGCGTACCACGCGGTCAGAAACATATCGTACAGAATTGCGGCGCAAATATTATTTGGCGCATCCGTTCTTTCAACCGTTACAGGGTAAATTTGGTTCGGTGACAGATTTGTCTTATACGGGGGCGGGGTACGATATGACCATTACGCCACTGGTCGCAGCGCCATCACATACGGGTGCGTGGGATATGTCGCAATTCGCAATCAAAGAAGATTTTAGTTATGGTATCACAGATCGGTTCGCAGTATTGGCCATGGCGCAGTATAATATTGCAGATACCACGTTTGATTGGAATGACCTGGCCGACAGCAGTATGGATGATAATGGATTTGATGTATTAGGGCTGGGGGTGCAATGGCGGTTTGTTGATACAACTGATTGGATTGCAACACTGTCTGCGTATTATCAATACCAAGATGATTTTTCTAATAACATCGTACTGGATTTAAAGGGTGGGTACAAGATTGGTCGATCCACGCTGTACGGGTTGGGACGCGCCTGGTATATTATGTTGGATGGCAATATGTATGGTAATGGCGTTACCAACAGCAGTGGTGAAACCGAATTCATCGCGTATGACATGAATGTGGATTCATTGTTCTATGCCGAAGGTGGTCTGGGCGTGTTCAGTGTTCTGGATGAAGATTGGACACTGAATGTCGAAGGGGTGTTTGGTTACTATGATTGGCATAATCAATTGAATATCAAGGCCGCAATCGGATGGCAGCCGAATGACTGGGTCGCACTGAACCTGTATGGTAAATTTGCGCTGTATGATTCTGCAGATGGTCAAGATTTTCCGTTCTTGGTGACAGATTACGAGACCGGGAAATGGGAACATATGGCGACGGCGCATCTGGACGGGTATTCCGAAATGACGGTCGGGTTACAGGCAATCTTTTCATTCTGATTGTATAAGAATATTGATTAACGTCTGAAACAATAGGGCAGAGAGAATGCGTAGACTTTTATACACTGGATTAATCGCAATGTTGGCGATGGTGCCGTATGTGGGTGTGGCGCACGCACAAGATTTGACACGCGACACGTCCGATCCGCTGTACATACAGGCAACGGGCGAAGTGTTGTCGGAAACAACATTGACATATTGGGATAATGTGTTGCGCCTGGGCGAGCGGTTGTCTTATGGTATAAATGATCGTCTGGTCATTGGGGCGATGGTCCATTTTCAACAGGATTTTGATGGCCCCGAAGATGGATTTTCGGCGCTGGATTTGGGCGGTGTTTATCGTGTCGGAACAGCCGCAGGAAACAGTGCACATATAATATCGGATGTGCTGTTCGGGTTAAAGGTTGGCGGTTCGTCACATGTGCGGACGCCGTATTATGCAGATTCAACATATTATGCTGGTTATCGTTTCGGACGCCAATGGGCCGGGGTGACGTTGGCCGCGACGGTTCAGTCCAATTGGATATTTGATGACCAACGTGGAATGGCCTATATCGACTTTGTTCCAGAGGCGTATTTTCGTATCGCCCAAGATTGGCGGCTGGGGACGCAGTTTACGTTGCGCAAGGCAACCAATCCGCACTATGACCAAGAATGGCTGGGCGGGAAAATTGTGCGTCAGTATGGACGTACCCAGTATGCGGGACATCTGGACTATGAATTCGAAAGTGATGAATTACAGGTCGGGGTGGATGTAAATGTCCTGTTCTAGAACCTGGTTGACATTTTTAAAGTTAGTGTAATAATTTGTTCTGATGTTTTCAGAGAAAATTGTTTTTGTCTTTCCGGGACAAGGGTCGCAGTATGTCGGTATGGGACGGGACTTGTATGACGAGTATCCGGTTGTCCGTCATACGTTTGAACAGGTGTCGGATATTTCTGGTAAAAATGTTGTGGCGGCGTGTTTTGATGGCCCAGATGAGGTTTTAAATCGTCCAGAATTGACATCGTTGGGGACATTTGCACATTCTGTGGCAATCGCCCGTATTATAGAGAGTAATTTTGGTGCGCCACTGTACCAGGTTGGTTATGCGCTGGTGGGGCATTCTATGGGGCAATATTCTGCGCTGCATTGTGCAGGCAGTCTGACCATGGATAACGCAGTAAAATTATTATCGGCGCGGTCAACATATATGTCGATGACCGATAAAATGGGCGGCGGAATGGCGTGTGTTGTGGGACTGGATCGGGAAACATTGGAAATGTGCCTGATGGCCGCCAATGGACATGGGTATGCGGCAATATCAAACTATAATGCGCGGGACCAGTTCGTGATAAGTGGCCAGAACGATGCACTGGATGTTGTCGTCGCGCGGGCCCAGGCGCGTGGTGCAAAACTGGCCAAGCGTTTAAATGTTGCCGTGCCGGCGCATTGTGCACTGATGGAAAATGCGAAATTGTTATTGCAACGTCGGCTGGAGGCAACAGATGTTCAGCCGCCAAAAACAAACTGGTTTTCAAATCAGACGGCGAATATTATGTCTAATCCCCAGGATGTTAAAGATGCGCTGGCGGGGCAAATGACCCAGGGTGTGCGATGGGTGGATATTATGGAAAAGTTCCCAGAATATAACATTACATGTGCATACGAACTGGGGCCGGGGCGCGTGTTGACCGGATTGATAAATCGTGCAAACGTCGGGTGTCGTGCCAAGGCCACGGGAAATCTGGCGCGGGTTCGGGCGATGTTGGCCGAAATGGAAAGTAGAATGGCGCGCTAGGTCGTTGGTGTTTTTTTGATTTTTTCCCGCAATGCATCCCAATATTCCAGGCGTTTTTTTATCTCGCGCTCAAAGCCGCGTTCGATTGGGTAATAGAATTTTTGTCGTTGCATAGATTCTGGAAAGCAATTTTGGCCGGAAAATCCAGATTCTGTATCTGGTTCGTATATATATCCTGCGCCGTATCCCATGTCGCGCATCATGCGGGTTGGGGCATTCAGAATATTTTTTGGGGGCATCAGACTGCCTGTGTTACGGGCTGTGCGATATGCCGCCGTCTGGGCGCGATAATTCGCCGTGCTTTTTGGGGCCGTGCCCAGGTATATCACCAATTCTGTCAGTGCCAGGTCACCTTCGGGACTGCCCATGCGTTCGTATATTTGCCACGCCGCCAATGCCATTTGCATCGCGTTCGGGTCGGCCAGACCAATATCTTCCATTGCGAATCGCGCCAGACGACGAAATAGGTACATAGGATCCTGGCCAGATGTCATCATGCGTGCCGTCCAATACAGGGCCGCATCAGTATCACTGGCACGCAGCGATTTGTGCACCGCAGATATTAAATTATAGTGTTCATCCCCCGTTTTGTCGGACAATGGTGCACGCTTTTGTATTGCGGCGTCCAGTGCATCAGATGATAATTTCTTTTTGAAATTCGCATTTGTCAGATATTCAATCGTGTTCAATAAAAATCGGGCGTCGCCGTCGGCCATTTGGGCCAGGTGTGTACGTGCATCATTATCCAATGGTAATTTTTTCCCCAAGAATTCTTCGGCCCGTGATGTCAGGGTTAACAAATCTTCGGTTGATAACGGTTGCAGAACACCAATATGACAGCGTGACAATAACGCGTTGTTCAAATTAAAACTGGGGTTTTCTGTGGTCGCGCCCATGAATACAACGGTTCCATCTTCCAGATAGGGCAGCAATGTATCCTGTTGCGTTTTGTTAAAGCGATGAATTTCGTCAATAAACAACAATGTTCCACGGCCAATGTCACGGTTCATACGCGCGGCATCCATTGCCTTTTTTATATCTGCGGTCCCAGAAAACACCGCGGACATCGCAACAAAATCCATATCTACAGATTTCGCCAATGCGCGGGCAATTGTTGTCTTGCCGCATCCCGGTGGCCCCCATAAAATCAGATTAGATAATTTGTGATTGTCAACCATTCGGCGTACCAGACCGTTTTCACCTAATAATTGCTGTTGGCCGACAATTTCATCGATTGTCGATGGTCGCATCAGGTCTGCAAGTGGTCTGTTCTCGGATGGCATTTTATATTTTACTGTGATTTTATTTAGTCTTTATTTGTGATATAATGAATCTTAGAAAAAAAACAAGGATTTATCAAGTTGGTTGATTCAAATAAAAATTCAGAATTTACGTTGGCGGTGGCAAATTTGGCCGCTGCAGCCATCGCCGCAAATCCGCATCTGAAAATGGCCGATGCGGTACGGGCGGCACGGGAAAGCCTGCGCGGTGCGTCCGTCAGTCGTCAACAAATCGCGGCGTCTGTACGCCCAGATAAAATCCAATGTCTGGAAGATGGAACATGGCATGTCATGTTGCGTCGGTACTTGAAACGACGGTTCAATATGACGCCCCAAGAGTATCGTGAAAAATGGGGGCTGGGGACGGATTATCCTTTTGTGGCGCCAGAATATTCGGCACGGCGGTCGAAAATCGCAAAAAAATCTGGTCTGGGTACTAGAAAAAAGGGCAAGAAAAATGTCAGAAAAATTTAGGCAAATTGTCGCAACCCCGGAACAGGCGGCGGCAAAGCTGCGCAAAATTATAGAAAGTAAAAAACCGGCGGAATATGTCCGGCGTATGCGCGACGAAAAAAATGCCGTTAATGATGCCCCAGGCAAGGCGGACGATGTGATTGATGCGCTGGAAATTGCCGGGCTGGGGGCGGCCAAGGGCGCGGCATGGCTGGCGGCAGGTGGGGCGCAGTTTTTATTGACTGTGGCGCGCTGGATGACCATGGATAACCAATTCATACGCCAGATGGAAAATAAATTTGCCGTAATGAACATTGGCAAAAATAAAAAAAACAAGCCGAAAAAACTGAGTTCCTGGGCAAAAAAATATCCGAATTTGTCGGCGCATTTATTGTGGATGATGGGGCTGGTTGCATTGGGAACAGGGGGCTATGTCACGGCAGAATATGGACCCGATGCCGTTCAGTATGTCAAAGAACAGCGTGCATACAAACAACAACAGGCCCAGGCCCGCGGAACATACAGGGCATTCTTGGATAAAATGCGGCCGATTACACCGTTTATGATTGCGGACCTGATTGCTAAAGAAGGGGTGCATGTCAACGACCAGGGAATGCATACGCCGTATTATGATTCACAGGGAATCCCAACCATTGGATTTGGTTCGACTGTTCTGAAAGACGGCAGTCGGGTTACGATGAATACGCCACCTATTACCACCGCCGAAGCGTACGAATTGGCGCGCTGGCATCTGGAAGAGGGCGAGACGTATTTCGTACTGTACTGTTATGATACGGGTCTGGAAAACATTAATATTGATAATACCCAGCAGGCCTTGGGGATGTCTTCGCTGATATATAATGCGTATGGTGATTTAATAGAACGTCCGTCTGATAAAAATTATCAAAACAGATTCGCAACATTGCGGGCGGCGCTGGATGAATATGGGTTCGCCGTGCCAGATACCGTGGTACGCGATGCGTTTAAAAAATATCCTGTGGATAATTTGACCAGCTTTGGTGATGCATGGATTCGCCAGCAGAATGTCGATGCCATGGCCGATAAATTAGGCGAATTTTTGGCCGGTGGTCGTGGAATTCAATGGCGGCGCTGGTTAGAGGCAGGATTGCTGACCGGGGATATAACGCCCCAGATGATGTTGGATTGCCCCGTAAACGGAATGTACGAATTCTATAAATTTATGAACAAAAAAAAGTCTGCGTTTTTTTCGGGGGCCGTGACAAAACGCCAGGTAAACAGCGATACTTATAAAATATTCAAACAATGGTTGGCGCATCCTGTGACGGCGTCTGGGGTCGACATTAGTGGATGGAAAAAAGTCCAAGATTTTCTGCCAGACGATATATTGGCATATTGCAAGCAGGGTGAATGTGAAATCGGAAATAAAAAGTTCGCCAATTTAATGGCGGAAAAAGAACCTGTGGTAATCAAAACATATGTTTTGGATTATGATACGGAATACCAGAATGCAATCGAAACGTATCAACAGGCAGACTATGACAGTGCCGCAAAAAAATTCGAAAAAATGGTTGCGCAATACAGCCATAATGCGTTGCTGCGCAATGATTTGGCGGCGACATATAATAAACTGGGGCGCTATAACGATGCAATCGCCCAGGCCAGGGTGGTGTTGCGCCAAATCGGTGACAAGAGTCAATATGCCGCCGCGCAATATAATGCCGGTGTCGCATATGAAAAATTGGGGAATTTGGACAGGGCGTTGATGAACTATAAATTAGCCGTCGCAAATGGAAATTCACGCGTCAGCGCAGATGTGCAACGGGTCCAGAAAAAAATAAGTCATGGAAAAACAATTTCTTTTAACGACGCAATAAAATTAATTCAAAAAGACGGCTATGTGCACGATTTAGGCGTATACAGCGTTTTGAATAATTCTAACAAGGTGGGTTAATATATGAAAGTCTATGTAAATTATAACGACAATCGCTGGCGTAAATATAAAATAGATTTTAATCGCATCGCAAATGCGGCGGCGGTTAATTGTGCCAATAATGCAGAGGTATCAATTGTTTTGACGAATGATGCAGAAATTCATCGTCTGAATCGTGAATATCGTAAAATAGATAAACCCACGAATGTGTTATCTTTTGAATTGGGGGATGATGTATTGCTGGGGGATATTTATATATCGCTGGATACGGTTGTGCGTGAATCTGGGGATGAAAAAATATCTGTGGCGGACCATGCGGCACATATGGTTGTGCACGGGATGTTGCATCTGCAGGGGTATGATCATATCAATGATTCTGATGCAAAAAAAATGGAAAATAAAGAGGTGAATATATTGAAAAAATTAAATATAAAAAATCCCTATGTGCACGATTCTGGCGTATGCAGCGATTTGTCATGTTGTCCAGGGGAACGATTTTTTGCATGGTTTCGACGGTTAAAAAATCTGCGTCTGGGGCGGTGGCGGTATTTGATTATGTTTATTTTGGGTGGTGTTGCGGCACTGGGGTTCGCGCCGTTGAACTGGTGGTGGGCGACATTGATTGCAATTGCCGGGGCGTATGCGTTGGCGGTACGAAACGGTGATGGTGGTATATGGCGCACGTTTTTATGTGTCGCACCGTTTGGCGCAGCATATGCAATGGCCATGTTTTGGTGGGTGTTGCATTCCATATATGTTGTGCCTGAATTAGCCGCCCAGTTCGCAGTATGGACGGGGCCTGGAATACTGGGGATTGGCATCGTTGGGGCGATAATATTTTCTGTGCCGTTTGTCGCGGTTGCGCGAATTCGTACTGCGTCTGGGGCACGACCATTTTTATTTGCAGCGGCATGGACGTTGGTGCTGTGGTTGCGCGAATGGCTGTTCACCGGTTTCCCGTGGAATCCAATTGCGAATATCGCAATGCCTTGGGCGGATTTAGCAAATTCGATGTCATTGTGGGGGGCGTTGGGACTGACCTTCATAATTATTGGATTTGTCGCCGCATTGGCAGAATTAATTGGTGCATGGCGAAAAGGGTCACACTGGATTGTGATGGGGATATTTATTGCGCTGGGGGTGATTGGCGCAGTTTGGGGACAGCATAATATTGCGCAATCGCAATCTGGGGGACATGTCGAACCGGTTATTCGTGTTGTGCAACCGGCACGCAGCGCGGCGCAAAAGGCATCGCATTCCCGCGAAGATGCAATGCGTAATGCGGTCGCAAATATCAGGACACTGATGGATTTGGCGCAGGCGCCAGGAAACCCGGATTTAATCGTTTTTCCAGAAACGTCATATCCATTCGTTATTGTTGATGGTGATACTGTGCCGATGGCGGATGCATTGGACAAAGATATTATATTGGGGGCAACGTCTTATTCCGGGGGCCAGATGTTTAATTCAATGATTGTTGCATCCAAGACAGGTGATATCCAGCATGTGTACAGTAAATCACACCTGGTCCCGTTTGGGGAATATCGGCCATTCGGTGATTTAATTCCAACGCCCGGTCAATTGACGCCCGGTTCGGGGCCGGTGGTGATAAGCATGGACCTGGGTGGGCGTACGTTCAGTTTCGCGCCAGCCATATGTTATGAAATTATCTTTTCGGATTCTTTGATTCCAGATGGCGCGTTACCAGACGTGATTATAAATATTACGAATGACACGTGGTTTGGGCGGACGCCTGGGACGTACCAGCATCTGGATATGGTGCGACGGTATGCAATTGAATCAGGATTGCCGATTGTGCGGGCGAATTATTCTGGAATCAGCGCATTTGTAAAGCCAGATGGTTCAATCCTGGCCAGTATACCAATTGGACAGGCCGGCATCGCCGATGGAACATTGTCAGGGGCGCATATGACCGTGTATCGGAATATTGGTCGCGATGGATGGATGATCATAGTGTTGCTGTTTTCGATAGTGTGTGTATATGCATTTAATATAAAATCACGTGATTAAAAAAAACGCTGTATGTGCACGATTTCATGCATATACAGCGCTTTTATATGTTTGATAAAATCCACACCCTGATTGCAGATGACAGGTTTGTGTTCGGGGTGCGGTTGTCATCAATTTGTTCAATTATTGATGCAACAGAACGTCGCTGGCGCGTGGCAATTTTGTGCAACGCATCAATGAATTCTGGTTCCAGTGATATACTGGTTTGGTGACCTGATAAAGATACAGACAGTTTTTTCATCGTATTATAATTTCCCAGCAATCAGACAATCACACACGCCACGCCATGCATCATCATATTGACGCATAGGACGCAGGGTGACATTGTCCAACATTTGGCATACGCCAAGTGCATTAAATGTGAACCAAAATAAATCATTGCGGCCGAATAGTGTTTTGTCACGCATGGCCGGTATGCCAATTAATTCGCGGTTAATTTGTACCAAATCAGGAACCGGATAATTGGCACCACGCGTCATCGGAACCGGACCAAATATATACCCAGAATCCAGTGCAATGCCACCGCATTGCGAATATAGTTCTAGCATGAATTTCGGCAACATCGGAATACGCATTTGCTGTAAATTCGCGTTTGTCATCAGTGTCTGGTTGTCGCCGGATGCCGGGGCGATATGTGCACCGCGCTGTTTAATTAATGACAAAAATTCTGTGCATGTTGTCATTCCGTATTGTCCCCCATGGAATTCAGTCCATATCACGGGCCGCCACAATCTGGGCCGCAATCTGGCTGAGCCTGTCACTGGTTGCGTTTCCGCCATCGCCACCACCAGTGCCGTGTATCGGTACGTAAATTTTGCGCGCCGGATTCGGTAACCATATCTGGTCATTGCCATACTGGTCAATGATAAAGCGATCCAGCAAGTGTGAATATGGAAACGTTCTGCACATGAACATGTTATCGATATCCACAGTGCCCCCCAGTACCAGCGGAATGCGAAACCGGAACGACAGGTTCGGTGCCAGTGCACGACCCGTAATCAGGGCCATAAATTCATCCTGGGTCAGGTTCATCATCGCCAATTCTTCGACCGAATCGGTCAGTGACATCATAAATTCACGACACAATTTTTTGTATCTGGAAAACCAGTCAGGACCAATCTGGGCCGGGCGCGGCGTATACCCCAGTATCGGCATATCATCCATGCCCATACCAGATAATTTTGCCATGGCACCATCGTTGGTCAGTTGAATCATATCTTTCCTATGTGGTTGATGACGGCGTCTATGTACTGAGAGTACGCGTCAAATGTGTCATCGTCGTCGGGAATCGGCGGGTTCGGCATTTGTTGCATATACTGCTGTACATCAGATATGGAATTGAACATCAGGATGTCCTGGAATTCAGATGTGTCCGCGTCCGGGGCATTAATAACAAAGCCATTTACCGTTATATATGTTTCGTCCAGTGTGTCGTTAAATACCTGTTGCAGTCGATTAATTGCCTGGCGCAGGTCTGTGGTGCGCACATCGACACCGCCAATCCATAATGTTTCATTCGTGCCAATCGCCAACAGGGCAATTGGTATGCCGTTTATTTTTTGTACAGGCTTGGTCACATAACCGGCGGATTCAAATATTTGGCGCAGTTCGGGCCAATCGTTTGTACCACGGGGGGCAGGGGCCGCTTCGTGTGATTGGGGCGGCATCTGTTGGGGGCGTTTTGTTGTCGTTGGTATAACCAGACGCGGCGGGCGGGCCGATACATCCGGTGCCGATACCGCGGGCGTTGTGTCTGATTGTGTGGGCGTATGAATGTTTCCAGCCGGTGGCATGTCCAGTGTCGATGCGTCGCGTGCGGCATTGGTGTTGGCACTGGGGGTCGCAGTGGGTGGGTTTGTGGCACGCATCTTGATAATCGGTAATCGAATCTTGCGCAGGCGTGGACGGGCAATCAGGTACAGGCCAAAAACAGTTAAAAATGCCACAATCACCATAGAAATGTAAAACCCAGGACGCACCGGGGTACGTGATGCCTGCATATACGACAGGTATTGCCAATGCGATGCAGAAAATATATCAAAACCGTACGCGGTATTAAACCAAAACGACGCACCCAATGTCATCGCCAGCAGCCACAACACGCATAATAAAATGTTGTCAAATCTGATTCTCATTTGCTTTTGATTATACCATATTTGTGATAAAGTAGAAAGGGCAATGATTGATATTCAGAAAATTCTTGGTAACAGTGGGGCGCGTGCATCTGTGTGGTGTGCGGCCTGTTCTGATTCGTCGGATTTGGCGCGTGTGGCAGAAATTGCCATTGCCAGTGGGGCGCCCGCCATTTCTGTGGCGCCAGACAATATTGCAACGTTGTGGCCGTGGCTGGAAAACCATAATATAAAGATATTTTCCCGCTTTTATGTCGATAACGTCAGTGCAGATGCAATTTCAGATTTGGCAGAAAAAATAAAAACAGGTTTTAAACATGGGGCGGATGGGGCACAGATTTTTGTCCGCGGTACGGAATTAAGCAGTCTGTTGGAACAATTGCGTATGATACGTGACGATTTGTTTTTCAACAAAGACGTGGTTATCGGATTGGATATCTGTGATATTGGGCCGTTTGATTGGCGCGCGATATTTGGTGCGCTGGGGGCAATGCGTGTCAATGGGATAATGTTGGCACTGGTCCATGACGATGGGGATGCGTCTGATTTTGTTGGACGCGTGTTCGCGTGTCTGGGGGCATGGCCAGATGGTATGAACGCAGAACTGCAATTTGCCGCCGGATTGACACCCAACAGAATAGAGCAAGCAATTCGATTAACCCAGACGATGCAACCAGATATGTTGTCACGCTGTATGTTCTTTGTCGGTGACATGCGGATGTGACAGTACCAGGTATTTTGGGGCCGTCGTTCCAGCCTTGTTTTTAGTTTGATATCTGGTATGAATCGTCTGTATGCCAGGCGTACGTGCATCCAGCGCGGTTTTTGATATCTGGGTTTTTATCCAGTCAAAGTATTCCCAATGGTCTGTGCCGATGATGATTTGGCCGTCCGTGGTCAGATGTGATGCCAATAAAATCAAAAAATCTGCGTGTAATAAACGGCGCTTTTCATGTCGTGCCTTGGGCCAGGGATCGGGATGCAATATCCAAATCTGGTCAAATTTCGAATCGGTTGTGCGCAGAAAATC
>CALXPA010000017.1 GCA_944390185.1 uncultured Alphaproteobacteria bacterium
TACCAATTACTGATTTCATCTGTCTTGTTTTCCCTGGCAAATATCGAAGAAAACAAATAAAAAATAAAATAAAAAAACAGGCGGCAATTTTGCCGCCCTTTTTATCCGTTATCCAATTACCAATTCGTGATTAAATTTTGACAACCTATTAATTCCAATCCATTATTTGTAAACAAGAATACCTGTAACACAATACCAATGCCGAACAATAATACAAATCCGACCAGCATACCTGTACCCTTAGTTTTCAAGTCATCTAATTTCACTTCACCTTTGGAAATATATCCCCACGCCCATCCGGCAATAATAAACGCCGCACCGACAAACGCCAACGTACGTAATATTTTAAATACGCCGTACATCTGCGAAATTAAATTACACAGACCGTTGTTACTCACGCCACCTGCCGCGGCCGCCGCCAACGCCGGCATCGACGCACCCGCCGCAATGACCAAACCTGCGAAACCCAGTTTTTTTAACAATCCTTGCATAGAAAATCCCCTTTGTCCTGTTACGTCAATTCTATCACAAAAAAAACACCCATTCAAGCATCATTACGCATAAAAAAGTGGCGACGCCAAACAGCATCGCCACCTGATTATATTTAACGCACACCGCGATTTACATTCCTGCAACAATAACATATCTGCGTTGCAAGACCGGTGTTGCATTACCACACGAATTACACGTGTTGCAAGATTGACATTTCGCCGGCTGGGCCGCAGGGGCCAAAACCTGGCGCTTGTTATTTTCTGGCATACCGAACGTATCGCGCGCATACAAATCTTCACAGCGCGTATTGCGGTACACGATTCTTTTGCTTTCGTCTATTCCATCAATACGATCTGAAAAATCGCGTCCATATTCACCAGAATAATAGATGCAATCCCGACCATCTTGGGTATATCTGACGCCACCCTTATAGTAATCATAGTACGCACCGCACCCGGCCAATCCGACCAACGCAATTACAGAAACCAGAACTTTTTTCATTTTGTCAATCCTTTGTCAAATTCTGCTCGTTCTCTATCATCTCCCGATTCGTACTTAAATTTTTGCACAAAAATTACAATTGTCAAGTTTTTTAATTAAAAGAAAAATGCCGCCCTTCCCTTTACATCAAAGATTCCTATTTTTTGTTCGGGCATATGGTTTATGAATGTGCTATAATTTTCACGACAATAATCAAAGGAAATACAACAATGGACTATAAAGATTTTGGTTTGGTGAACACACATGCGATATTTGCGGATGCGCTGGCCAATCATTATGCGGTGCCGGCATTCAATTTTTACAACATGGAAACGTTGTCTGCGATTGTCCACGCGGCACGTGACGCACACAGCCCGGCAATATTGGCGGTGTCTGAATCTGCACTGGCATATATGGGGGGTGATTTATTAATGGGCATGATTTGGGGACTGCATTTGTCGCCCCAGGATCGGATTGCGTTACACCTGGACCATGGTTCGTCTTTTGACGCATGCGTCGATGCCATTAAACTGGGATTTTCCAGCGTAATGATTGACGGGTCAAAATTGGCATTTGATGCAAATGTTGATTTAACACGCACAGTTGTTGAATACGCACATCGATACGATGTCACAGTTGAATCGGAACTGGGTACACTGTCCGGAATCGAAGATGAAAACACACACAGCACACAATCCAGTTACACAAACCCTGACGACGTCGTAAATTTTGTGAACGCCACAAACACAGATTCACTGGCCATCGCCATCGGAACCAGTCATGGCGCGTACAAACGCAAATCAGACGACGAAGAACTGCGATTTGACATCTTGCAAAAAATTGCCGAACAACTGCCGGACTTTCCGCTGGTTCTGCACGGCGCATCCAGTATTCCTGAAAAATATGTGCACACAATAAACACGTTTGGCGGCAACATCACCAACGCCCGCGGAATTGCGACCGACCAATTGCGTCGCGCCGTTGCCATGAACATATGCAAAATCAATATAGACAGCGATTCCCGCCTGGCATTTACTGCGGGCGTGCGTAAAGCATTGGCACAAAACCCATCTGGATTTAACCCGCGCGAATACCTGGGGGCGGCATACCAGAACGTTTATGACAATTGCATGGATGAAATTCAAAACATAATGGGCTCTTCAAATAAAAAATAAACCAGAGCGGTATAGAATTTTTCGTAGTGTACAAAAATAAATTAGAATGATACAGATGCCGACAAAAAATTTGCATAGTTTATAAAATAAATTAGAACGGTATAGGTGCAAAGATTGGCGGGTGTGAAGTGTACAAATGCTACATGAACACCCGCCAACCTTGGCAGATATGCCGTTATAATTTATTTTGCGCGTTCAACGTATTCCAGGGTTTCAGTATTTACTACGATTTTTTCACCCTGTTCGATAAATAACGGAACCTGGACCCGAACGCCGTTATCCAAGATGGCCGGTTTACCACCACTGTTGGAAACGGTTTGTCCCTTTAAGGCAGGTTCGGTTTCTTCGACGGTGGCAATGACGGTTTTGGGCAACGATACGGATACAGGCTGACCTTCGACAAAATTGACCTTGACCAACATTTCTGGGGCCAAAAATTTCATTTGTTCGCCCAGCGATTCAACAGAAACCGTAAATTGTTCATACGTCGTCAGGTTCATGAAATACGCATCGGCACCATCAGAATACAAGAACTGACATTCGACATCTTCGACCATTAATTTTTCAACCTTGTCTTCTGCACGCCAGCGATTATTATCTTTGTTTCCAGAATCGATATCGCGCAAATCCGCCTGGACAAATGCGCCGCCTTTGCCGGGTTTTACCTTGGTAATCGACATAACGGAATAGCGCTTGCCATTATGCGAAATAACCCAACCCACGCGCATATCATTTGCAATATAAGATGCCATATTCATACCCCTTGGTTTTTTTGTATTATTATACGTTTGCCGCCCCCCAGCGCAAGTAAATTATTGTGCCGCACGCTTGTGCGCCCAGTATCTGTCGATACTGTCCATGATTAATTTATCTGCTGTGGCCCGATCGGCCCATCCCCGAACCCGCGACCAAGAATTCGGCTGTAAATCCTTGTAATGTTGAAAGAAATATTCGATTTTGGAACGTAATATTTCCGGCAACTGTTCAATATATTCTGTCTTGGTATAGAAAGGATCGATATTATCGCGCGGGACACAAATAATCTTTTCGTCGCCACCGGCCTGGTCTTCCATCAACAATGCCCCGATTGGTCGTACCTCAATCAACACGCCGGGGCGCAGTGGCGCATTACACACAACCACACAGTCCAACGGGTCGCCATCGTCCCCCAGTGTTCCTGGGAAATATCCATAATTGGCCGGGTATGCCATTGGCGTATGCAAAATTCTGTCCACCCGTAACAGCCCGGTTTCTTTTTGTATTTCATATTTAACATGGCCGTTTTCTGGGACCTCTATAATTGCATTCATCTTTTTTGGCGGCTCTTTACCTGGGGCCAGATTTTCTAGTATTGTCATTATTTAAACCTTATATTTCACGCGCAATATTATCATAAAAAAACGCGTTTGCAATTTAAATTGGACACAAAAAAACACAGGGGCACTAACATGCGCCCCCATGAATTTCCCCAGAACGAATAAAAACTACATACGCATCGGCATCAAAACAAACAACGCATCTGTATTTTTATCCGTAGACTTGATAATTGTTGGCGACAATGGGTCTTGCATTTCCATTTGGAATTTTTCGCCTTCGACCTGGCCGGCGACATCCATCAAGAATTTAACATTAAAGACAACTGTAAACGCACTGTCACCATTGTATTCGACATCCAGTTCCTGGGTTGCGGTACCGGCATCTGGGCTGGATGCATTCACAACCAGCTTATTCATAGAAAACGTCAACTGGACAGATTTGGTTTTATCCACACTGGCCACCGACACCAAATCCACCGCATTCAAGAACTGCTTTCTGTCCAGAATCGCGATTTTGTCGTTACCCTTTGGAATAACAACGCGATAGTTCGGATACTGGGCATCGACCAACTTGCTGGTCAATGTCGCCGCCCCCACCGCAAAGCGCGCCTTGGTATCGGACAGTTCAACCGTTACATCATCAACAGTCGCATCTTCTAGCAGTTTGGACAATTCACCGATAACACGCCGCGGCAAAATAACCGCCGGCATTTCCGCACTGCCCACAGGGGCCGGCATCGCGCACAGTGCCATACGCTGGGCATCAGTGGCAACCGCCGTCAGCATTTTTTCTTTGCCTTCATCAGAAATATGGAAATAAATCCCCCCCAGATGATAACGCACATCATCTGTTGGAATGGCAAATTTGGTCTGATTAATCAGATGCGCCAAATCACCTGTGGTCATCTGGAATTTTGTGGTCAAATTACTGCCCGCCATCGCAGGAAAATTTTCCGCCGGTAACGTCGGCAGACGGAACACCGCACGTCCACTGGACACCACCAATTGGTCACCCGATTGTTTAAAGCTGATTTCGGCATCATCCGGCAACTTGCGAACAATGTCATACAGCATCTGGACCGGGACAGTCGTCTTGCCCCCCAGGGTTATATCTGCGGCCACATGCTCTACCAATTCCAGATCGACATTTGTCGCCGACAACACCAAATCATCTGTCACGTCCAGCTTTACATTCATTAATATCGGCAGCGTTGCACGCTTTTCAACGATTGACTGCATATGCCCCAGCGCACGAATTAAAACCTGACGAAATACTGAAAATTCCATAATACGCTCCTGTTAAAATATTTTCGTCCCCACATTCTTTTCGATTCAGTCTATCAAAAAATCCCGATTCGGCGCAAGGACAAATCCGCACAATTGCGAATGACAAACCAATATTTTTGTACATTAAACTATTCTGGAATCACGCCGGCATTATTCAGTATCTCTGTCGCCAGTTCTGTCACAGGCCGCCCCAGCCATTCTGGGTCCCCACGTTGTGACGGCGCCCCGCGTTCCATTGCTGTTTCGCACGGATGATCATCGGCCAACCAATTTTCCAGCAAATCCCCCGCCAACAGCCCGACACCGGCCCCCGCGACCAGTCCAATTCCCCCGGTAAATGGTGCCAACAACAATCCGATACCTGTGGCTGATGCGACCTTGCCGGCAACCGCCGCGCCACTGATTCGCACGCTTGGTTCTGCCAAGTTATCCGTAATTTCGATTGAATTAACAACATTGCCGGTCAAAGACAACTTTAACCCGCGCACTGGCACAGTTGTCAACGACAACTGTATCGTTTCATCCCCCAGGTTCAAGTTCCCCGCCAAACGAACATTTATCGCATTTGTTTCTGCGGCCACCCCATGCTGGGTTTCTATGACACCATCGCGCAGTTTTGTGTTCACCACCACGCACGAGATATTCATCTGATTATACTTTTTTTCCGAACTGAACAGGTCCTGGATACTGTGCCGCAACGTGGTCAAAAAGTCTGTTCCATACATATTCGCCACCAATGCCGAGTGCGCATACCCATGTGCCGCCGAATAAACACGCACAGGTCCCGTGATTGTCTGCATCCATTCCGTCAGCGTTGTCCCATTTGCCTGGACATACAATTCAAAGTTCACCGGCAATTCTGAAATAAAGTCGCGCACATCAATCTGGTCCATCAGTGTTCCAATCATGACATTGCGCCCAACACCGCCCATCTTTACAAAAATGCGTCCATCAGAATCTATATCCGCATCCGCCGCGGCGACAACGTCACCACCGGCAAAGTTTACCGACGCATCGATACGCGCATGTGCATTATGCAAATCAACATTTAAATCAATATCGCGAATATCCATTCCCCGATACACAATCAAGCTGTCTATTACGGCCCGCAATTGCAAATCAAATTTTAAAAATTCAGAACCAAACAACGGCACATCACGAAAAACATTCAATTCCCTGTTGGGTCGCGTCCACTTTTTATCATACATTTCCGGGAACAATTCAATTAAATTAATTGCCTTGGATTCCAAGACGGCATTTATCACTGGTCGTGCGCCCGACCAATCAACCGTACCCGAAAATCCGATTTGCGTTCCACGCACAGTAATCGACGAATTCCTGAACGACAGCTTTTGCCAATCAAACCCACCCGAAATATTCACTGCCAGCGATGGCATCTCGGCCAGGTTCAAATTAAACACATCCCCGACTGCGGTGATATCTGGGACATCGCCTTTGATAATAAAATCGATTGGGGCCTTGCTGGTACCTTCCAGTGCGACATTGGCAATCAACGCATCCCCCCCGGTGGCGAACGCGACCTTCATCGGATATACCCTGCGTTCGACATTGTATTTAGAAAAAGAAACGATAAAAGGAAATACATTTTTGTCAGATTTTATCCACCCGCTGTATTCACGACTGTCATCGCGTGGTATATATCGGATTTGAAATCCAGAAATCGCATATTCCGCCCCCAGCAAGTCCAGGGTCAAATTTTTCACCTCTATTGCCCCCAGTCCTGGATCCACAAACGGATAATCTGCCCTGGTCCCAGACGCCACATCCGTCGTATCTTTTTCGACGTGGGCCGAATTTATTAATGAACTGACCGAATACTGTCCGTCATCATTCTGTTCCAGACAAACACTGGCGTCATAAATTTTAATATCTTGAATTGTTGGTCTGTCCTGGAACAATGAAAACAAGTCCAACGTCACATCAATTTTTTCTGCGCTGAATGCATTTTTATGCGTGGCCCATTGGGCGTTTGGTATCCGCACCTGGTTTAATTCTATTTGTGGCCGCAGTGACAACCGCCACGACACAGCACCATCAATTTCCACCGGCAACCCCGTGGCATCACGCAGCACCGCCAAAACATTCCCGCGCAACGTTTCCAGATTTATCTGGGACAGCGCAACAACGACCGCCACCCCCAGGCCCATTATGAACAATATAACGACGCGCACAATTGCGATGAATAAACTTCTTTTTTTCTTTTTTACCATAACATGCCTATTTTACACCCCTTGAATCCTGTGGCAACTGAAATTCCAAGAATCGCAATACTGGCTGCATAAAATCGGGCACTGTGGCGCGCAATGTCATCGTCTTGCCCGTTCCAGGATGCTGAAATGTTAATCTATATGCCAACAAGAACAAATTATTCGTCACCAGCATTGACCGCAGCGCACCATCTAATTGCCGATCTGCGCCATATAACATGTCGCCAACAATGGGCGCATTCAGGCACAGCGCACTGTGCACACGTAATTGGTGCGTACGTCCTGTCTGGGGTGAAAAACGCACCCATGACAAATGTGACCCGGCCTGGGACAGAACGTCATATTGCGTAATTGCACGTTGGGGACGCTGGCCCGTACCACCATTTAAACGCGCAGGACTGTCAAACACCTGGCCCTTTATCATATAGTTATCAATAACCCCATGTGGCGGGTTGACACAGCCATTCAACAGGGCCAGATATTCCTTGTGCGCTGTTTTGGACTGAAATTCCTGGGCCAATATTTGGGCCGCCCGTTGGTTTTTTGCAACAACCAGAACACCACTGGTTTCCCGATCCAAACGATGCACCAGGGATATTTTATCATACGGGAACAGTGCCGCCGCCATTTTATCAACAGACTTGCGAATACCTGTTCCGCCCTGGACGGCCAGACCTGCGGGCTTGTTAAACACGACGATATCTGCATCATCGTGAATGATGCATGTGCGCAGTTGTTCCAAATCTGCCAACGAAAACTGATTTCCCGTTTCTGTTTTCCGGGCCGCGGGCACGGCATATCCCACAACTGTGGGCGGCACGCGCACAACGTCACCGGCACGCAAAATCTCTTGCCCGCGGGCGCGCGACGAATTCACCCGAATTTGACCGCCACGACATAACTTATAGAACTCTCGCTGGGGCATTGCGGGAAACCGGCGCAAGAACCAGCGCAACAATCGTACGCCATCTTCGGTTTTTGAAATCTCGATCAGTTGCGCCATAATCCGCCCCTGGATTTATTCCCCATACGTTATATAAACAACGTTTTGTCCGTTACTGTTGTCGCAACTGCCTGTGGCGCCACCTGCGGTTCGTCCAGACATTACGTATCCGACCGAACCCTGCCACGCACGCGCGACCAACGATTCGCAATCTGTCTGGGTCAATCCATTAATCGCAACAATGAACTGGCGCGTATTAGACGGGTCAACAGAAATCTGATATGTTCCACCATACGGATTTTTATTAGACATCCCAATGACGTCAAATATTGTTGCGTTATTAATGTTTGAAAAATCGTCAAATTCACTGAATATTTGCCGCACCTGGGTCACCATTTGCAAGACTTCGTCATTAACCTCGTTTCGCTTTTGCGCATTCATTGCGGTTGAAATTGCAGCGATTGCCCCAACGGTTATCACCCCCATAATGGCCAACACACCCATCATCTCGATCATTGAACGTCCTGATTCTTGCCTCATTTTATATCCCCTATTTGCTATTTAGTTTATAATATTCTATCATAAGTACTATGAATATTCAATTTTCTGATTTGATTGAAAATAGTCCCAACGCCCCCGGCGTATACAAAATGTATGATGCAGACGGTAACTTGCTGTACGTCGGCAAGGCCAAGAATTTATCCAACAGACTGAAACAGTATCTGGACATATCGAAACTGGAACCGCACAAGCAGGTGATGCGAACACTGGTTACGCGCGTCGACTGGGACATTACGACAACCGAATCAGACGCCCTGATATTGGAACAGCATCTGATAAAAACCCAAAAGCCAAAATACAACATCATGCTAACTGATGGGAAAATGTACCCGATGATTGCATTGACCCAATCAGAATATCCACGCCTGTTAAAATTCCGCGGCAAAATATCCCAGCGCCGGGACGTATACGGTCCATATCCGTCGGTTACCGCACTGAACGAAACGATAAAAACAATTCAAAAGGTATGCCGTCTGCGAACATGCACAGATACATTTATGCGCAATCGGTCACGCCCATGCCTGCTGTACCAAATCGGCCGATGCAGTGCGCCGTGCACAATTCCACAAACCCACTATGGCGAAAACGTTGCGCTGGCACGACGAATTCTGACCGGGGACAGTGAACCAATTATCGCAGATTTAACCGCCCAGATGAAAAAATTTGCATTGATGATGGACTTTGAATCTGCGGCCGAATGTCGTGACAAAATCGCGGCACTGACCCAAACATCAAATCGCGGTATACGCCAGAATCGTGCACATAGCGCGAATTTTGATTGGTCTGGGGCCGTGGATGATTTAGAAAAATTGCTGGGGTTTAAAATAGAATGCGCGGGCGTATTTGATAATTCGCATCTGTTTGGACGCAATCCTGTTGGCGCAATGATAACATTCGGCCACGATGGTTTTATCAAAACAGGATACAGACATTTTAAATTACGCGATGCCGCACGTGCAGGCAACGATATCGCCATGATGGCCGAATTTGTCCAGCGCGCAACCGAACGCGGCCCAAAACTGGATTTAATAATCGTCGATGGCGGCCCGGCCCAGTGGAACATCGCGCATAAAACTGCACCAAACATTCCGGTTTTTGGTGTGACCAAGGGCGTGGTGCGCGACGGTGACGAACACTTTATTATGCCCGACGGCCATGAAAATCATGATATACCAAAAGACTCACGACTGTTTCTGTTACTGCGGGCGGTCCGGGACGAAGCACACAGATTCGTCATAACATACCATCGCACTGTCCGGGCAAAGCAAATGACATCGTCCGTCCTGGACGAGATTGACGGTATCGGCCCCACACGCAAACGTGCCCTGTTGACGCATTTTGGATCTGTTCGTGCGATTTCGGATGCCAGTCTGGACGCATTAAAACACGTACCCGGCCTGGGCAACGCGGCCGCCGAAAAAATTTATGCCTATTTTCATACAGAAGTGGTATAATAAGAACCGTTGATGATTTATAAAGGAGTAAAAACAATGAAATTTTTCGTTAACTTTTTATCAGCATTCCGCATCACTGCGGCGTTTGCGCTTATTCCACTGATTATGTTCGGCCCGATGGCCCCTGAATATTTGTGGTGGACAACATTTATAGTATACGTATTGGCGGCAATGTCTGACTGGTTCGACGGATTTTTGGCCCGCAAGTATAACGTTTGCACAAAGTTGGGCGGTGTGATGGACCATATTGGGGACAAACTGCTGGTTGTGAACACACTGATTATGCTGACGGTCATGATGCCGGTTTGGTTTATTATCGTACCCGTGGTATTAATGATCTCGCGCGAGTTATATATCAGTGGCCTGCGCGAATTCTTGGGGACACAGAAAATTGAAATGCCGGTACCCAAGGCGCGCTTTTCCATGGGCAAAATCAAAACAACATTACAGATGATTACAATTGCAGCGTTCTTGTTACTGTTTGCGATTGGCGCAATGATTACCCCCGAAACCGACAGCCGGACAGTTATGTGGCTGATTAATGTGTTACCACAAATTGGTATTTGGGGAATATGGTTGTCATTGTTGGCATCTGTATGGTCGGCGACACAATACACATTTACATTTGCACAAAAATTAAAGCAAATAAAAAAATAAAACAAGAAATCCCATCAAACGATGGGATTTTTTCTTTAGTTTTAAAACCAGCCTTTTTTCGCACTTTTGGTTCCGGCAAATTCGGCCAGTAATTTTTTCTGCTTTTCTGTTAACTTGGTCGGCACTGGCATACGTATATCAATGTACAAATCGCCATAGCTGCCGGCACGACGCGTGGGCATACCATGTCCCCGAACGCGCAGCTTTTCACCCACCTGGGTCCCCGCAGGCACCTTGACCGACAGTTTTTTGTCGTCGATTGTATCCACTTCTATTTCGCCCCCCAGGGCCAATGTTGTAAACGGCACATCCACCTGGGTTATTAAATCCGCCCCATCGCGTTCAAACCGCTTGTCCGGGCGCACCCGCACATCCAGATAAAAGTCCCCGGCCGGCGCACCGTTTTGTCCGGCCTCGCCCTGGCCGGCCAATCGCAACCGTGCACCATCTTCGACCCCGGCTGGAATTTTCACATCCAGCGTTCTGGATTTACGCATGACACCGGCCCCATCGCACTGTGAACATTTCTTGTCGATTTTATGCCCCAGTCCATTACATTCCGGGCACGGCGTCTGCATTGCAAAGAACCCGCGACTGGCCTGGACATATCCTGTACCATGACAGCGCGGGCACACCGGCGCCTCTTTACCATCTGCGGTACCAAACCCATGACACTTGTCACATTCGACATTTGTAGTAAATTTTACCGTATGCGTCGTCCCAAAATATGCATCGCGCAGATCTATTACCACTTCGTCCAACAGGTCACGTCCACCACGCTGTGCCTGGGCATTACGTCCGCCGCCCATATCGAATCCGAATCCACGCATGGCCTCGCGCAGGATATCTTCCATACCGCTGCCACCGCCCATATCAAATCGGAACGCACCGTTTCCGAATGGATTTGCACCGGCGCCGAACGGGTTCGCCCCAGACGCATTACCACCCGCGAACGCAGCATCACCGAATCGGTCATACGCAGCACGTTTTTGTGGATCCTTTAATATATCGAACGCATTATTAACTTCTTTAAATTTTTCTTCGGCGCTTTTATCACCCGGGTTTCTATCTGGGTGATATTGCATAACCAGCTTGTGATATGCGCGTTTAATATCTGCATCTGATGCATCACGCGCCACCCCCAACACTTCATACGGATTTTTATTCATTTTTACACTCGCATTATTATGTCCCAGACTATATAAGTATATAAACAAAAAAATCAAGCGTATAAAAAGCCTGTTTTATTCTTTCGCTTGCAAAAACGGGTAAAATATACTAATACTGTTACGCAATGACAGACACAGTTAATCATTCATATGACGCCGCAGATATCCAGGTACTCGAAGGGTTAGAGCCCGTTCGCCTGCGTCCTGGGATGTACATTGGTGGCACTGATGAAAAGGCATGGCATCACCTGCCGGTGGAAATCATGGACAACTCTATTGACGAGGCTGTGGCCGGCTTTGCCAAGAAAATAACTGTAAACTTAATTGATGCCAAGACCATAGAGATAACAGACGACGGCCGTGGGATTCCGGTGGCCGAACATCCAAAGTTTCCTGGGAAATCCGCGCTAGAGGTTATATTAACCACGCTGCATTCTGGGGGAAAATTTAACAACAACGTATATAAGACCAGTGGCGGTCTGCACGGCGTGGGCAGTTCGGTTGTAAACGCCCTGTCGGCCGAGATGATTGTTACAATATCACGTGACGGCTATGAATGGCGCCAGACATTTTCCCGCGGGAAACCGACATCGCCGATGACCCGTGGCGACGCGACCAAGAATCACGGCACAAAAATCAGATTCACAATCGACGACGAAATTTTTGGCGCAAACGCGGTGTTTAAACCGGTCAAGATTTATCGTATGGCGCGCGCAAAATCATTCTTGTCCCGTGGCGTACGCGTCTGCTGGATATGCAATCCTGACCTGATTACCGAAGATATGAACATCCCCGCCCAGACAGATTTTTACTATCCCAATGGCGTGGCGGATTTTCTGGATGAAAAGACACGCGACAAACCGCGCATATTACCCAAGATATTCAGTGGCACCGTTGATTTCCCAGACGACAGTGGTCGTGTAGAATGGGCGCTGACTTTTTTAACCGATGAAAATGGTGCGGCATCAGACGACGGATTTTTTTCATCATACTGTAACACAATTGCGACCATTGACGGCGGCACGCACGAGAGTGGATTTAAATCCGCCATCACCCGCGGGATAAAGGCATATGGGGAAAAAGTTAATGCCAAGGCCGCCCAAACCATCATCAGCGATGACGTATTTGATTCTGTTGCGGCAATTGTATCGGTATTTTACAAAACGCCCCAATTTTTGGGCCAGACCAAGGAAAAACTGTCCAATCCTGAAATTGCGCGGTACACAGAAAATGCACTGCGTGATCCATGGGAAATATTCTTGGCATCCGATCCCAAGACGGCAAATGCGATACTGGAATTTGTTATCAACCTGGCGAATGCGCGCATCAGGACAAAACAGGTCAAAGAAATTGCCCGCAAAACCCCGACAAAACGCATTCGCATGCCGGCGAAACTGGCTGATTGTTCGAAACACGGCGTCGACGGCACAGAATTATTTATCGTCGAAGGGGAATCCGCCGGCGGCACCGCAAAACAGGCACGCGATCGCGCGACCCAGGCAATTATGCCACTGCGGGGCAAGGTTTTAAACGTTATATCTAATTCCGACGAACGTTTCAGCGCGAACAAGGAACTAAATGAGCTGATTGATATTATCGGCGCGGGAACCGCCCGGGATTGGGACGACAGCAAGTTACGATATGAAAAAATTATTGTAATGACCGATGCCGATGTCGACGGCAGTCATATTGCATCATTGCTGATGGCGTTTTTTTACCAGGTAATGCCGCAATTGATATACGGCGGGCATTTATATCTGTCATGCCCCCCATTGTACAAGTTAACATGTGGCACCGAATCGGTCTATGTTGACACAGATGAAGAACTGGAACAGCTGAAAAACACCAAGTACAAGAATAAACGGGTTGAAATATCCCGGTTCAAGGGACTGGGTGAAATGATGCCGAATCAGTTGCGGGAAACGACCATGTCACCCAAGACACGCCGATTGATACGCGTCGAATTGCCCCCACGCACAGACGAAGGGGCCGAAGACACCGAAAAAACCCGTACAATCGTATCTGAACTGATGGGGAAAAAGCCTGAATTCCGTTTTCGCTTTATTACCGAACATGCGCAATTCGTCAAAGATCTGTTCGTATAGGCATCGGAAAATATACCCTGCTCTAACGTCTTGACAATATTTATTTTTGTGTTATATATTACCAGGATAATCTAAAAAGGATACAATATGAAAACCACAGAACCTATGACAGGTTTACCCCAGGCAACGCGTTGTAAAAAGCGTAAAAACACATACAACATAGATTTGTCATTTAATGAAGATACGCGCCCATATGAAATGTACGACGAAATGCCGATGGTGGTGAAAAAGATAAACGGACAACCGACCCAGCATACCAACAACACGTTTCCTGCGACCAAGTTCCCAAATCCTGGGGCGCGGAACATGGTGCGTTTGTACCGTACGAACAAAGACTTTATGACGGATGCAGAATTAAAGTTGGCGACAACAATTATCGAATATATGGATAATTACGGCATCCCGGCGTGTTTGCTGTTCCCGACGAATGAGATCATGGTACGCACTGATTTCACAGACATGAACGATTTAAAATCGAACATGAACCATGCAACGAAACACGACATGGAATACCAGATGCGTCTGCGCACCAGAATGCTGGACAGACTGACGTCGCGTAACAGACAGAAATAATTTATCATAAAAAACGCAACGCCGGGGGACGCCCGGCGTTTTGTTTTCCGCATCTTACTCTATTGGATACCGACTTGGAACTGGTCACCCCAATCAGCAACCACCTGG
>CALXPA010000018.1 GCA_944390185.1 uncultured Alphaproteobacteria bacterium
TCATTTTCTGGCATTTTAATCAGCCACTTTGCGCGATTATCCAGGTGCAGTTCCGCATTTTCTGCATCATACGAATAGTACACACGTCCCATTTTGGTAATCAGTTCAATCGTATCAGACAAATTGCCTGATGCAACCGCCCCAGAAATAGTCTCGGTCAATTCACCGTCCGCAATAACCGCAATATCTGTTCCATCCAGTAATTTATCCAGTGTTTCTTTGACATTCAATTTTTTGAATTCATAATCAGACACCTTTAAATCCGGCAACGCATCCCCCACACCCAAACGTATCATTTCTACTTTTTCTTCGGGAACCACGGACACAATATTCTGGTTATCCCAATCGACACTGCAGCGCTTTGGCAGGTCAATCGCAAACCGCTGGGCCGTATCTGTGGTCAGTGCGGCCTTTTTTGGAAAGATAGGCACAGAATTTTCATCAATCACAAAGTTTTCGACAACATTGATTGTGTCGTATTGTGGCACCTGGGTTTGTTGACGTTGCGTACACCCGGCCACAATCATTGCGCCGATTACCATCACAGATATTTTTAATTTATTCATGCCCAATCCTTCGTCAGATATTCATTGCGCGTTCAAATTCTTCCAACGTCATTTCGTATATTGGTTTTTGCGTTGGGGTCACCATGTCTTTGATGCGTTCATATTGCACGCGAAACTTTTCGATTACCGCGGCGACATCTGGCGGCACAGATTTTTTATCAGATTCCATCAGACGCCGTCCATATTCGTAAACAAATTCCAATGTGTCCGCCACAAAGAATCGTCCCGCGTAATTTTCCGTGGCAATGCCGCCCTTTTGCACACATATCGCCGACATCATCATCGCCACCTGGTTATAAAGGTTCGCCAGTTTAATAAAGTTTTGAACTGTCAGTGCCATGTCTCTGTCCTATGCCCCTTTTTCCCTATTATAAAAACTATTGCCCCCATAAGGCAATTAAATTATAATACAAAGTATGAGATTTAAATACCTGGTTTTACTGTTGGCATTATCTGGATGCGCATCGGCCAATCGTGGCAGCATTGATGACGCCACCGTATTGAATTGGGAAAATGAGTCTGTGACCATGGAACAGTTTGTTCGTGATCACAAGACATGCCTGGGGATTGACGAACCGTCATACATGCCACGTTCACGCATTGCAAAACTGTTGTCCCCAAATCAAAGCAGTATTATGCCTGATTGGGATGGTTTATGGGTTACATTCCAGTCTAATGAATACCGTGACGTTGGACAACGATCGCTGTTGTCTGTGCCACGCAACACGACGTCCAAGACGGTCGGCGCATATCGCAAGTGTATGTTCCGTCGTGGATACCTGTTACGCGCCAGTTAAAAAAAAACGTGCTGGCCACTTTCTAAACAAAATATTTTGTGATATAATGTGACGCATGAAACGTAGCATATGGTTTTGGCTGTATTTTGTTGTCACAGTAATACTGGCGGTGTACTTTGCGACACGTGTAATCATGACATATATGGGCCGCGGCGAAATCGCACACGTGCGCAGTATTGTGATATCTGCCGATACAGCGAACAAGGATTTAACCCCAATTGCAACTGCGGCGGCGGTGGCACCGGGCACAAACGCATTTAAAACAGACCTGAATCAAATAAATGAACGTGTACGTGCGGTCCCGGGTGTCCGCAACAGTGCGGTACGACGCACACCGAACGGTAACCTGGTGGTCCGTGTTGAATTATATCGCGCGGTGGCCCAGTGGACTGATGGGACACACTATTTCCCACTGTCGGCGGACGGCACAATCGTTAATCGCCCCAGTGCGGCGGCCGTGCCTGGGACGGTCACATTTCGTGGCACCGTACCCGATGATATATCCAACATCACGTCCGCGGCGCATGGTATGATTGAATATCTGGATTACATTGAATGGGTCGAAGGGCGTCGTTGGAACATCCACACCACTGGTGATATAACTGTTATGTTACCGGAAAATAATCCTGACGCGGCCATTGCCGGATTGATGGTATTGAACAAAAATCACGGAATTTTATCAAAAGATATAACGATGATTGATATGCGCGATGATGCACGCATATTGGTTAAATAGACTGGCACGATAAAATGAATTTAGGCGATTCTTGTTTTTTGTGTCTGGACATTGGCACGCATTGCGTGCGTGGGATTGCGCATCATGTATTATCTGGCCGCATTGTTCAATCTGCGATGCACACGGTGGACAGTTTTGATACCGTATTTGCATTAAATTCTGTAATTGATGAACTGGAACAGCAAATTGGATCACATTTTGATTCTGCGTATATCACGGGTGATTTTGGTCCATCTGTATTTCAAATGACGGCCAAGAACACTGTCTGGAATGGCGAACACAAGATTACATCTGCAGATGTTCGCACGCAAATTTCGCAAATTAATCCACCAGACGGATATTTCCCGATGCATATATTTCCACTGCGTTACGACACACCGATGGCGCGAAATATGTTTTCGCCAATTGGCCATATTGATCGCCAGTTAATATCTGCGTTCAGTGCGATATTTTACACATACCATGACATGGATGAATTGGGTACAACGCTGCGCCATGCGCATATCCAACCTGACGGATTTTTTGACCCGATGTTTGTCCAGAACGCGGCATTTCGCCCCAAGAAACAGACTGTGATGTTCATTGATTTTGGGTCACGTTTCACATACGCATCTATCTGGATGGATCGCGGTCCTGTGTGGCACACAAAATTGGCACACGGCGGCACAGACATCACCCGCGACATATCCACAGAATTAAAAATCAGTTTCGATGACGCCGACCGTATCCAGCGCCGCGTTGCGGGTCTGATGCCCAAAGAAATGGATCGATTTACCCCGGCGGACACAGAATACGATTTTTCACGTGCGGATGTAAATGATATTATTTTACCACACATGGTGGATATCTGTGCCCAGATCAAGGACGCGGCCGCAACGGCCATGGGTAAATATCATCCGGGCCTGATAATGATTTCTGGGGGCGGATGTGATATAGATGGGATAAATGAATTTATTGAAAACGCATTTGGCATTCCGGTACAAAATCTGGGGGCGGATGCATCTGTGCGCGCATTATCGTCATACATATGGGATGCACAATCTGCACACCGCGAAAAATATGCCCGCCGCATAAACCGCATCAACAGAATCACCGAACGCATCGGTACGCTGTTTCACCGTCGGCGACGTGCACGTCCCCGGTTTATCCCCATAATGCCCAGCACGTTGTGCTTTGACATGAAAAATCCATCGACATATTCCATGTTCAATTCAGGCGATATATCCGTTATACACGTTGATATAATGGATGGGTTTTATGTTGATAAAATTGCGGGCAGTATTTCGGAACTGAAATATATAAACGCCCACACACATGCGCATTTGCACGTACACCTGATGACCGAAAGCCCGACCGTCTGGGCCACAGACGCGATAAACGCGGGCGCTGACACTGTTATATTATCAACGAATACATCTGGGCTGCGTGCGGCGATACGTGCGGTTCGCGCGGCCGGACGACGTGTTGGCGTTGCGATAAATCCTGAATCATCTGTATCGATACTGCGTCCGATATTGCGTGACCTGGACGAGGTTATGGTAATGACCGTCACCCCTGGTGCCGCCGGCCAAATATTTAACGACGCGTGCCTAAAAAAGATATCTGTACTGGCGGCGACACGTAAAAAGTACGGATTAAAATATACAATATCCGTGGACGGCGGGATAAATCCTGAAACGGCAAAACTGTGCTGGGCCGCGGGCGCAGACCTGCTGGTCAGTGGGTCGTACCTGGCCAACGCACCCGACTTTCCCCTGGCGGTGCAGAGTTTATTAAAACATCCTGAAAAATAGCGTCTTATTGCGAAACGGTGATATTGCGCGTATTTTCACTGCCCGTGATATACAGATGAATTGTATTATCTGGCAACATATCTGCAGCGATACCAGGCCATTCAATCAACGTAATATCATTTTGCATCGCATGCCCCAACCCAATTTCGACCAGTTCTGATTTATCATTTATACGATATAAATCAAAGTGCGATATGCCATCATAATTTTGTACTATGGTAAATGTGGGACTGGGGACAACCGTGTCCGCCCCGCGCAGTTCTTGGATTATCGTACGTGCAATTTCTGATTTTCCCATACCCAAATCGCCATGCAACGCAACCACACATGGCGCATGCAGCCTGTGTGCAAATTCGCGTGCAAATGCACGGGTTTCATCGATATTCTTCATCGCGTATGTTTTTTTTTTTTTTTTACTCCAACAGCAACAGGTCATCTTCCATTTTATGGATTGCGTCACGCAATTCCGCCGCCCGTTCAAATTCCAGATTTTCGGCCGCGTCACGCATTTGTTTATTCAGTTTCTTGATTTCTTTGCGCAGCGAATCTGCATCCATCACGCCATCGCGTGTATAAACAAAGCGCCGCTTTTTATCTGTTTTTTCTGATTTATCGCCAACCTCTGCGAATACGGCTTTGGATACGGTTTTGGGTGTAATATTATGCTGGCGATTATAGGCCATTTGCTTTTCACGGCGCCGCGCTGTTTCATCCAGTGCCGCGCGCATAGAATCTGTAATTGTATCAGCATACAGTATCACGCGCCCATTTGCATTACGCGCCGCGCGCCCGATTGTCTGAATCAACGAACGCGTTGAACGCAAGAATCCTTCCTTGTCGGCATCCATAATCGCGACCAGTTCGCATTCTGGCACGTCCAAACCTTCGCGTAACAGGTTAATCCCAACCAGCACATCAAATTTACCCAAACGCAAATCGCGCAATAACTCAATTCGTTCCAGTGTTTCAATATCACTGTGCAAATACTTGGCACGCACCCCATTTTCAACGAAATAGTCAGTCAGCTGTTCTGCCATTTTTTTGGTCAGTGTGGTTACCAGAACGCGTCCCTGGACCTGTTTAACCGTATCCAATAAATCATCAACCTGGTGCGCGGTGGGCCGCACCTGACATTCAGGATCTAACAAACCTGTGGGTCTGATGACCTGTTCCGACACAACGCCACCCGATTGTTCCAGTTCCCATTGCGCCGGCGTTGCCGATACAAAAATACTTTGCGGCCGCAGCGCATCCCATTCTTCGAATGTCAATGGTCTGTTATCAACACAGGCCGGCAAACGAAATCCATATTGCGACAGTGTTTCTTTGCGCGCCCGGTCCCCACGTGACATTGCGGCAATTTGCGGTATTGTGACATGACTTTCATCCACAAACAAAATTGCATCACGCGGTAAATATTCAAACAGTGTCGGTGGCGGTTGCCCCGGGGCGCGCCCAGACAGATACCTGGAATAGTTTTCGATTCCACGACATGTCCCTGTTGATTCCATCATTTCAATATCAAAGTTCACACGTTCACGCAAACGCTGTTCTTCGATATACTTCATATTTTCATGAAAGTATTCCAACCTGTCTTTTAAATCGTCACGAATTTGTCCGATTGCCTGTAATATCGATGGCATTGGCGTTGCATAGTGCGTATTTGGATACACCGCCACCCTGTCCAATTTTTGTAATTTTGCACCGGTCAATGTATCAAATTCCCAAATTTCTTCGATTTCGTCCCCCCAGAACGACAGTTTCCACGCCCTGTCCTGGGAATGCGACGGGAAAATATCCAGACTGTCCCCACGCACACGAAAATCGCCACGTTCAAACGCCATATCGTTGCGCTTGTATTGAATATCAACCAACGAATGCATGACATCGGCCATACTGATTTTATCGCCCGTGTGCAATACCACCTTCATCCCAGAATATTGTTCTGGCGACCCCATACCATAGATTGATGACACAGACGACACAACGACAACATCGCGTTCTTCCAGCATGGCGCGCGTTGCACTGTGGCGCATACGATCCAACTGCTCGTTTATCGATGCGTCTTTATCGATGTATGTATCGGTGGTGGGCAGATATGCCTCTGGCTGGTAATAATCATAGTACGACACAAAATATTCGACATGATTGTTCGGAAAGAACGATTTCATTTCGGTATATAACTGTGCCGCCAGAATTTTATTCGGTGCCATAATTAACGCCGGCCGCCCCAGTTCAGCAATAACATTTGCCATGGTAAACGTCTTGCCCGACCCGGTAACCCCCAGTAACACCTGGCTGCGCCGGCCGTCACGAATACCGGCGACCAATTCAGATATTGCCTGGGGCTGGTCCCCCATGGGTTTATAATCACTTTGAAGATCAAATATTTTTTTATTCACAAACGTAAATATAATCCATTATAATCAAAATACAAGGGAAACGGGGAATGGCAATCAAGGCACGATATCGGCGCGGAATACTTTGGTCTGTAATCGCAATACTTGCGGCGGCCATTATGGCAATTGTGATTGTGCCACCGATGATTAATCTGAATAACCTGAAACCAAATCTGGCGGCCGCGATTGCCCAGCAAACTGGTGTTCCGGCACAAATCACGGGCGATGTGCATTTCAGCCTGCTGGGCCGTGCCACAATTGTTGCAAATGACATCGACATACCAAACGGACATATTGGGTCTGTGATGTTCACTGTTCCACTGACCAGCATATTTGATTTGGCTAATGCGCCACTGACGGGCGACATATCCGTATATGACGCGAACATCAGTATATCCAGCCTGATGCCCCAGTCTTATAATCACCCTATTGCGGTATACAATTCGATAATCAGTTTTCGGAATCGCAATCTGGAAATAATTGATGCAGTAATTGATGGCGGCCATATGATTGGCACGGTTCGCACGGCAAAGCACAAATATGATATTGACTTTGATAACGATGTTTTCTTTGTTCGCAATCACGATGACAGACTGGAAATATCTGGATTGCTGTATGCCGATGGTTCGGCGCGCGGACACATCCAGATGGAAACAGACGAACTAAATCGCTGGTTTGACTTTGCCCAACCGCACATCGACGCGATGGTTAACATCAGTATGGACTTTGAATGGGACGGTGGTCGTGGATGGAAATTTACTGATATAGCAATGCCAAAGATAAATGGCAATATTGAAATTCATCCTGATGGAACCCGTATCGTCGAACTGCGTGGTCACGACATTGAATACGACCTGTCATTTTTGACAGAACCATCGCGCATATTTTACAAGACCGCATTTGATTTGGATTTTACTGGCCGTATGCAGTTTGGCACACGCGAATTTTCACATATATCTGTACGCGCCGTTGGCACGCGTGACGCGCTGAATATCGACCAGATTATCGCAGATGATATAAAAATCACCGGTGGAACAATTGACGCATATGGTGCCCACGATATAACAATTAATATGCCATATCATGGAATGCCCGCTATGTGCATATTTTCTGGCACACCGACCGATTGGAAATGCAGTAAATTTACATACGGCGACTATACCGGCGCAATCACAATAACCCCAGAAAAATTTGATTTGCTGGTCTATTCCCCACGTCCATCACCAAATCGCGATGACGCAATTCGTGATTTACTGGGGATGGCACCACGCGGACATATCGACTTTGAATTTGCGGACATTGCCGGCACATACACGATTGACGGCGATAAAATCACACCATCATACCGATTTGCCCATCACAAGACACTGGATTGGATGACACCGGGAACAGACCGTAAAATTCCGGCATTCATGCGCGATGCAATTGGTGATTTTTCATGGGATGACGGCGTTATGCATTTTGTTCCTGACTCTGGTCGATGGGATCTGTACCTGACGGACCGCACGTTCAAGATATCTGGACAAAATTTCAAGGACTGGATACCGGACATTGACACCCAGGCATTTAACAATATGACATACAGCGTATCTGGAACATACAATAATGATACAATATCCCAGATGCAAATAAACCTGGGCAACCACAGTTTCACAGGTACGTTCAGTGGCCGTACATTAACGCTACATACGGATATTTTAAATCTGGACGCATTTATCAGCCAGTCATATCTGGATAACTATGAAGAACTGGCGTTTTTTACCACTTCGCCCGTCATGATACCATTTGAATTACCGATTAACATATCATTATCTGCCGACACATTGATATACAATGGGATTCAGTTTAAAAACTTTGTATATGCATTAAAACCTGATGTACAGACATTTTCGATAACAGATACTATGCGTGGAAATTTACTGGCCACACTGAATCGCAATGGTAATAAATATAAAATATTTGCACAGTTAAATCGGTTTCAAATTGATGGGAATCTGTTGTCATCACACATGCCGTTGAACGTGCGCGACACAACGATTACCGCCGAACTGAACATGCAGACACACGGAAACATTGCACATGATTTAGAATATAATCTGGTTGGCGATATTGATTTGTCATTTGATGGCGGGTACTTAATCGGCATTGGCATAGACCAATTCTTTGCATCTGCGCCCCAGATTAACACATTCAACGCAGAACATATACTGTCATACGCACTGGACGGGGGTCAGTCTGTATTAAAACAGATGCGACTGGTTGGTAAATATGCGCATGGAAACTTTCGCACAACATCACCAATAATGTTCCAATTACGTCACACGGATGCAACAGGCAATCTGGAAATCGCCGACGGAACAATGTACGCAGAACTGGAATTAACACTACGCGGGACATCGCCATCCCCGCAACCAATCAGCCTGACAATCATGCCAGACGGCACGCGCCAGTATACATTATTCGACATCATGACGAATTTTGATTCGACATACATGCGCACGTTTGTGCAAACACATGACAGATTTTAATATCCATGAAACTTACTTTTGTTGTATAACAGAATCACGCGCAACGATATCGCCATTTTCATCGGCGTAATATGTATACGGCCCCACAGTCACACGATAAAAACCATGTGCCAAGAACTTTACACCCCGCTGGTTACAGACCAACATTTTATTTTTTCCGATTAAATCGACGGCCTGGCCAGAAAACACACGACACAAAAACATGCGCAGTGAATGAACCGCCCGTGGCGCACACAGTACCGTGCCGCGCTTTACCAGGCGCCCAAAATTGTACGCCGCCATATTTGATTTTAAAACATTTTTTTGATACTGGCTTAATCCCATTGCGATGGCCAGTTTATCGATATCTGCAACCATAACAGACAAAATTATATTCATACACAAATTATTGTTAACAGGTATGAATTCACAAAACAAAACAGGCCCACGCATTTGCGCAGGCCCATTATCACATACATACATTAAACAGATTATCCCTTTTTGCGTACCTGGATATGATCTTCGCGCAATTGGGTTTCTGTAACCGGTCCGGGCGCCCCCATCATCAAGTCTTGTCCACGTTGATTTGTTGGGAACGCAACAACTGAACGCAAATTCGGCTCGCCCAGCATGATTTGCACCAGTCTGTCCAGACCGAACGCACATCCACCGTGCGGTGGTGCACCATATTGAAACGCCGTGTACATGCCGCCAAACTTTTGTTTTACAACGTCTTCATCATACCCAGTTATTTCAAAACACCGCAACATAACATCTGGGTTAAAGTTGCGTAATCCACCACTGCAAATTTCTGCACCATTTAACACCATGTCGAATTGTGCCGCCTTGATTGACAATGGGTCTTTGGTCTTTAATTCATCCAAAGTTGCCATCGGATACGAAAACGGATTGTGCGTAAAGGCAATACCAGTGGGTGATTCTGGGTCTGCCTCAAAGAACGGGAATTCTTCGATCCAGCACAGACGAAATTCTTTTTCATCAATTAAACCCAAATCGTCGCCCAATTTATTGCGCAACTTTCCCGCGGCCTTGGCGGCGACATCTGGCGCATCACAGATAAAGAACAGCGACGAATTATCCCCAGCAATTTCATGCAGTTTCGCAACGCGCCCCGCATCCAGTTTTTTTGCAACGGGACCCTTGGGCTCGTCCGCGAACACGATATAGCCCAATCCCCCCAGCCCCAGTTCTTTGACCGCCCAGTCGCCCAGTTTGTCATACCACGAACGCGGCCGATCTGAACTGTTCGGCGCAGGCACCGCACGAACAATACTGCCCTGCGCTATGGCGTTGGCAAAGATACCGAAATCCGAACCACGGAATATATCTGTCACATCGTGAATGATAATCGGGTTACGCAAATCAGGCTTGTCCGAACCATACTTTAACATTGCCTGGTCAAACGAGATATGTGGGATATCATCGCATATTTTTGCATCTGGCACGAATTCACGAATAATTTGCGGCATCAGTGTATCACCAACCGCCTGGATATCCGGCAAATCGACAAACGACATTTCCAAATCCAATTGATAGAATTCCAACAATCTGTCCGCGCGCAAGTCTTCATCACGGAAACATGGCGCAATCTGGAAATAGCGATCGAACCCGGCAATTTGTAATATCTGCTTAAACTGCTGTGGGGCCTGGGGCAACGCATAGAACATACCATGATGATTACGTGATGGCACGATAAAGTCACGTGCACCTTCGGGGCTGGACGCGGTCAAGATTGGCGTCTGGAATTCTGAAAAGCCCATTTCCCACATTTTATCACGAATGAATTTAATCATGCGATTACGCATCAAAATATTGTTGTGCAATGTTTCGCGACGCAAATCTAAATAGCGATATTTCAACCGCAAATCTTCGGCCACAGAATCATCATCACCAAATACCTGGAACGGTAAAACATCTGCATTGGTCAGTACATGCCACTGCTGTGATTGAACCTCTATCTCGCCTGTTGGGATTTTATCATTAACGGCATCATCCGCGCGCGCAACCACTGTGCCAGTAATTTGAATCACAGATTCTGGCCGCACACGTTCCAGTGCCGCATCACCCCCATCAAACACACACTGCGTAATACCATAATTATCACGCAAATCGATAAATAACAGTGAACCATGATCACGCTTGCGATGGACCCATCCTGACAGCGTGACAGTTTCACCGACGTTGGATTTATTCAGTTCGCCACAGGTATGGGTTCTGTACTTTGATTTCAACGACAACATTTTGGTTTCCTTTTTCTATTTTGGACACCAATTCAAACAGTTCTATTTCGGATCGGCACCCACATTTAAAATTTTCAGGGGCGCAATTTACATGGATTGCGCGGTGCCACCCTGGTTTATTACTTTTGCGCGGGTTTTGCCAACTCCGTGGTTGTCAGTCACATCATCGCCGACGCGCCCAAAAAATCATCTGGTGCCCTAAGCAAGAATCGGACTTGCGACTCGTCCTTACCAAGGACGTGTTTTACCACTAGACTATTAGGGCAATTTGCCTGTCAATTATAAATGCCCCGCGCCAAAAATCAAGGATAAAAAACGCCCCGCATCGCGCAGGGCCATTCACCAGACAAAAATTTTATTCTATACAGCAATTAACGGCGTTTTTAACCCAATTTTTCAGTTTTGACATACGACCGGTGGATGCATTTGGGACCGCGCTATCTGTCTGTACTGGATGTGATGCAGACAATGCGACCGTTTTCGTTTTGCTTTTCGTTTTAACCCATTTAACATCTGTCCCGCCATTCAACATCCCCATATTCAATCCCCAGAATATGCAATACAGACCATACGACCGATCAAACAAATCATACGCCCCGTCTTTATCCCCCGCGGCCAGTGCCTTGGTACCGACTTCGAACAAACGCATTGATGCCGCCAGCAAGTGTTTTGAAATACACCACACTTCGCCTTCGTACGACGGGATGATTTTCTGCATCATCTGCTTGCGCTGTTCGCGCACATCATCAATCAAGTCATAGAATTCATGCTTGCCCGTTTTGGCACCCGAAAACATCAAATGCTCTTCGATAGAAATCAGGTTCATAATCCCGATTGTTAAATCCTGGTCCGACGATAAATCCTTTGGATTGACTTTTTTCGCCGCATCCAGTTTTTCAACAAATTCGCGTACATTTTTTATTTTTTCCATGTTTTCCCCCTGTTACAGAAATTAAATGCATATGCAAAACAACCAACTGGCCAACCCCAGTGCCACCACTGGCAATACAACGCGTTCAAATGGGAAATGCGCATGTCCGCCATTTTTACGCTTCATCCATTCGTACAGTTTTTCAACCAGTATAAATATAATCATCCCGGCAATTGCGCCAAACAATATTGGATCCACATAGAAAATATTCCAAATCCAGACAGGACTGTAATCAATATCACCAACATAGGCAAACCCAATCATTGCAACCGACAGACCAATCAGCAACGCATTACGTCCTGGGAACCGCCAACCACGTTTATCAAAAAACTTAATCATCCAATATCCCAACAGTGTCAACAGTGCACCGGCCCACAGTCCGACAATTCCAACCGGCACACCCAACGATTCTGCAACACCAACACCCGCCCCAATTGCAATTGTGCATATCGGACACGCTGGATTTGCCGCGGCGACACCCGGCACCATTGTTGCGATTAGCATCGGTAATTTTTTCAACACACATGTCATATTCCATTCCCCCTGATAAAACCTTGTATTTTTAATACATATAAAATTCAATACATATTATTTATGATATATATCAAAAAGTCAAATAATTTATTTACGTACGAAAAAAATCGTGTTATATTAACAGCATGGCACCGCAAGTTTTACCCGATGTAAAAATCAAGAACATACTGCCGGCCCCGGTGATGGAACGCGCTGTGCGTGGATTGACATATATTGCACATCCATTACGCCTGCGGATACTGGAATTTTTAGACGTATATGGCATGTCATCGGTATCGGCCATTGCGCGCGGCGTTGGCGCCGAACAAATGATTATATCACAGTCACTGCGTAAAATGCGCGATGCCGGCCTGGTTCAGACGCACCGCCGTGGGATATTTATTTACTATGAAATCTGTCGCGAATACCCGGCCAGCATATTTGTATGCATGCGCAAACTGTTTGGTCACATGACGGACCAGTTACGTTTTTTGCGCACCAACTATAAAGAAATTCTGCCGATTGATTACACCACCATGGTGGCCAATCGAATAAAGCTGTTTGCAAACTATGACAAGATACGGATACTGGAATACCTGACCTATCGCGGTGAAACGTATGTATCCGACATTGTTGCGGGGACAAAACTGTCCCAGACACGTGTATCCCAGTATTTAAAGAAACTGGCGGATGATGACTTTGTAAAATCACGCCGTGATGGTCGTCATATATATTACGAAATAACCCCTGGCGTACATAAAACGACAATCGGATGTATACATAAACGATACGACCAC
>CALXPA010000019.1 GCA_944390185.1 uncultured Alphaproteobacteria bacterium
AATCCCTGCGCGCCCACCACAAAATTTCGTTAACGAACGCAGTGAATTTAAGAAATTTTAGTGCCACACGAAGCCTTGCGCGAAGTGTGGCTTTTTCTTACACAAAAAAACGGCCGCATGCCCAGGATTTTATGCACATACAGCCATTTTATTATTTCAAATAAGACGATGGATTATATGCCTTGGTTCCCTTGCGGATTTCAAAGTGCAATTGCGGTTTATCAACTTTACCAGTTGCACCAACAGTGCCGATTTTTTGCCCCACAGAAACTCTTGTTCCACGCCGCACGGACATCGAATCCATATGCGCGTACACCGTCATCCATCCGCCAGAATGCTGGATAATTATCAGATTTCCCATTCCTTTGACTTCGTTCCCGGCATATGCCACAACACCATTTTCTGCCGCGGCCACGGTTGTACCACGCGCGGCACCAATATTTATCCCATCGTTAAACAGTCCGCCAGACTTTGCGCCATACTGGGACAAAATCTTGCCACGTACCGGCCACGAGAATTTTGACGACGAACGTGCACTGATTGCCGGTAATTTCTTTGTTGGGTCTGATGATATTTTTTCTTTTGGCTGGGCCGATGTCGCGACATTATCTGCCCCAGTGGTTCGAATCGCTGCATTTGGTAAATCTGGCACCTTCAGCCGTTGTTCCACAGACAATGTAAACGGCGCCACCAATCCGTTCATAACCGCCAAATCATTCACCGGCACAGAATACTTACGCGACAGCGAATACAGCGTGTCACCCGCTGCAACCGTTATCTCGCGCAGTTCTACACGCGTTGTGGTTGTCGATGCGGTCGTGCCCGCGCCCGCCCCAGGAACACTGACCGCCTGTACACTGGGCACAGTCTGCTGTCCCGGGACGGTCAATTTCTGACCAACATATAATCCATACGGCGCCACCAGACCATTTGCCTGTGCCAGTTCATCTACGCTGATATTATGCCGCGCCGCCAACGAATACAATGTATCCCCCGCCACAACGGTTATTTCTGTACTGGCCGGAACAGTTCTTTGTCCACCGTACATTGGCACACGAATATAGTCTGCGGTGGCGGCATCATCTGTCCCGGGCGCAGTGGCTATGATTGGTTGACCCGTATCAACCGCGGTCCCAGACGGCACAGTTCCATACATATCTGTATCCATCTGTGGGGCGACATAATCATCCAGACTGGCATATTCGACATAGTCCGCACTCTCTACGGATCCGTACAATGTCGGCGATGCATATACGCCATAGTCCGTCGCCGCCGAATTATAAATTTCTGGCTGGGTTTCTGGGTCCGCCAACAACGCCGGGTATCGCGCAGAAATAAATTCCCCAACCGTATCAGGCAAAGACACTATTTTTGGCTGTAAATCACAGGCTGCGACAAACGCCGCCAATACCCCGACAAAAAACAAACTGATTTTTTTCACACGACAATTATATCACAAATCGGCCTGTAAATAAACCGGACAAAGACTATTTTTTATCGTCGTTGCGCATGAACATTAAACTCATCTCGAACAAGCCCCACATCGGCAACGCCAATACGATTTGCGACACAACATCTGGCGGGGTCAGCACCGCCGCCACAGTTACAATCAGAACAATTGCATATCGACGCATCTTGACTGCCCGGGCGCGTGACAGTATCCCCACCCTGTTCAGCAACACCAGCACCAATGGCAATTGAAACGCGATTCCGAACACCTTCAGCATCCCAATCACAAAAGACAAATAATCCGTCGCCGCCGGCAGCACCACTGATGGCACCGGGGACGCCTGGTTTAATTCGATAAAAAATCCGAACACAAACGGGAACAATATAAAATACGCAAACATCGCCCCGATTACAAACAACACTGGGGACAAAATCAAAATCGGCAAAACAGCCCGCTGTTCCGCGGTATGCAATCCCGGTGCAACAAACGCCCATAATTGCCACAGCCCAAACGGTGTTGTAACAAACAATGCCACCAACACCGACAAAGAAAAACGAATCATCAATCCGTCGGCCAATCCACTGTACAACAGCGCACCATCCGCCCACACATCAAACAGCGGTCCAGACAAAATTTTCTGCAGCACTGGTGACAGATACCACCCGGCAATCAACGCCACAACAAACACCCCCAGCGTCCATAAAATACGCCGACGTAATTCTGCGAAATGCTGCCCCAGCGTCATTTTTTTCATCTGGCCCCCCGCACACGCGCTGTCTTGGCATTTGATTGCGACGCCACAGACTTTTTACCACGCGATGTTTTTTTCAGCGGCACAGATATCCCATCCAGCATATCGTCCGTGGTTGTACGAATAATATCCTCGATTGGTTTTTCCAAATCAATCTGATTACGAATTTGTTCAGACGCATCGGTAATTTTCCATATCAATTTACGCACAGTTGTTATTGCACGCGCCAAAAACCGTGCCACATCTGGCCACATACGCGCCGGGATAACGACAATCCCGACCAACAATATCACTAAAAATTCTGCCCAACTGATTCCAAACATTTTTAATCATAAAACGAATCGCCACCACTGGTACTGACCGTTCTGTGTCGTCCGATTTGAAAATAATCCGATTCAAAATTTGTTTTTGGTGTTAAATCATAAAACGCCACATCTGTTGTTGCACCAGTGGCATCAACAACCGTCCATGAATTTAACCGCACCGGGCGCTTGTCAAACACAACAGTCATATTTCCGATACCTTCTTGGCCCCGCAGATTCATTTTTAATGAAAACGTATTATCTGTATCCGCTGTTTCAATTACGTTAATATCTGCGTTTTTCAAATCAATATCTTTGCGTACCAGTATTCCTGCCGGCGTACTGGTCAACGGCACCGTTGTAATCTGGTCCAAAGATTTATCAAAGAAATACAGATCCTGACCATCAGAAATCAGCTGGACCGGCATATTATCATAATCCAACCGTACCCGCCCTGGGCGCAACATAGAAAATATTCCGCGTTCCTGTTTTCCATTTGCCGTCTGCACGAACGTGCCCGTCAATCCAGTAATAGAATTCAAATATTTTTCTGCCGAATCGACATACGTTCCATCCACTGCGCCCATGGCCACTGTTGTGACCAGCAAGCCAAATATTGAAATCCCCCAGCACCGTCGTATCATTTTATTTCCCCCCTGAATAAATCCAGCACACGTGCACGCACGTTTTCCAGCGTATCTGGCACAACCGCCCCCGCAGCATAGGCATGCCCCCCGCCCCCCAGCGCCGCCGCAATACCATCCACAGGCCGGGCCCGACTGCGTAACGAAACACTGGTCTGCGCTTCTTTTTGTTGTTTCAACATAATTATGTATTCCACACCACGAATGTGCCCCAACAGATTCAGCACGGTATCACTGCGCCCATCCAATTTTTTATAATCATCACGCATAACGGTGGCCACCGCCACACGCCCATGAAACAAGAATTCTGCACGGGAAACTATCGCGGCCTCGGTCAATACGCTTTTACGCGGCTTGTTATTCAATAAATCGGACAAAGATTCCAAATTCACACCTGCATCAACTAAATCCGCCACGACGCGCAACGATGCACCCCGACGTGCAAATTTAAAGAACCCGGTATCCGTCATGACAGACAACGCAATCAAATCATTTACAGTCGAATCGCGCACCCACCCCAGTTCTGTTGCGATATTAAACACAATTTCACCAGTAGCGCCGGCACAGACATCATTGATACACAAATCTGCAACAGGCATATCGTTAATATGATGATCAATTTCTATAACAAATCCCGCTGCATCAATAACCGGCGTTATTCCCCCAATATTAACCGCGGTTCCATAATCCAAGACAAATGCCAAATCAAACGGCACACTGGTATCTACATGCCCGTAATAGCGCATTTTTTTTCGCATTGGAACATTGTCCAAAACATCTGGGAAATTACCATCATAGATACAAACAGGCACCTTGCCGAAATTCAATTCTATCAGTTGCGCCAACGCCAACACCGAACAGACCGAATCGGCATCAGGATTTTTATGCCCGGCGATTACGATTGTGTTCGCATTTTGTATTTTATCAACCAACTGTTTCAAATCATGTTTCATAGTGCAATGTCTTCCAGATAGAATTGTGCGCTGATGCGGCCATTGTATTCGTTTTCTTTCAACCGGCCCAACAGTTTTATTGTAGTGTTTACATTCGCATCGTCCAGCAAAAAATTACCCACGGCCGTCCCCACTAAATTAAACCCGACAAACGCCAATTGTGTTCCACTGCTGGTTGCGACCATTCCGCGCAGGTGCGCCCCGCCCCCCATTGTCCGTGCATATCGCAGCGTTGCACCATTCAGCACCAACGTCGGTTCTGGATTACCCTGGCCAAATGGTTCCAGCGCACTTAACTTCTTTACCAATTTCAGTGTCGCCCCACCAGCATCCAGTTCTGCATCCGCCACAATTTCACCCGGGGCAACGATGCCACCAATTTGTGTACGCACCGCGGATTCCAAGAATTCACAAAATGCCCCTTCGTTTTCTGCGGGTAATGAAAAACCAGCAGCAGCGGCATGCCCCCCACCTTCGGATATAATCCCCAACGCTAATGCATCATGAATAATTTTACCTAAATCCACCCCAGGGATTGAACGTCCCGAACCATTTATCACCCCGTCACACCGCGTTGCCACACACGACGGCAAATTATATTTATCTTTCAATCGTCCGGCGATAATTCCCATAACGCCCCCATGCCAATTATCACCACACACAAACAAACTGCACCGTCCGTTTGCGCACTCGGTCGCGGCCATATCATCCGCGCACAGCATAATTGCATTTTGTATATCGATTCGTTCGTGATTCATTTCATGCAAACGTGCGGCCAAATCATTCGCCACCAGCGGATTATCCGTCAACAATAATTCCAACGCCGGCGTTGCAGAATCCAAACGTCCCGCCGCATTCAAACGCGGCCCCAGCACAAATCCCAACGCATACACAGACGGCGTTTTTACTTTTGCCACATCCATCAGCGTACGCAGCCCCAGATTATTACGCAACCCCAAAACCTTTAACCCGGTGGCAACCAGGGCACGATTCAGTCCCACCAATGGCATCGTATCGCACACTGTCCCCAGTGCGACAAAATCCAAATAGTCCATCAAATTAGTATCACGAACACGCGCGGCCATATCCGGCCCCAACGGGCGCGTCTTTAATTCCCGCCGCAACGCGACCAGCGTCAAAAACGCAACCCCAACCCCCGCCAGATACGACACCCCAGATGTATCATCTGCGCGCTTTGGGTTAACAACCGCATCTGCCATTGGCAATTCAGAATCAGGCGAATGATGGTCTGTAATAACCACATTCATACCGTGCGATTTGGCATAATCTACCTCTGCCTGGCCACTGATGCCACAGTCCACGGTTATTAATAAATTTACCCCATCTGCGCGAATATCGTCAATCGCCTGGATATTCAGTCCATACCCTTCGCCTTCGCGCGTCGGCAGGTGCCACATCACATCCGCGCCCAAGGCACGCAGATATTTAACAAATATCGCCGTTGATGTAATGCCATCAACGTCATAATCACCGTATATCGCGATTTTTTCATTATTCAAAACACTGTCGGCAATCAGTTTTGCGGCCGCATCCATATCGCGCAACACAGATGGATCTGGCATATATTCCTTGATACTGGGGTTCAAGAATTTTTCCATGGCCGCCATATCGGTAATACCACGCGCCATCAATATTCTTTGTAATAAATTATCTGCACTGCCGACATCATCATTACCTGGATACGTCGCCACCGCCCATGCCCGCCCCAGCATGGACCTGTCTACTAATCTTCTCACACTTTTCTCTTTTTTTCTTATCAGGGTAATTATAATTGAAAATTATTCAAATAGCAACGGCAGTATACTGTCCAATATTTTCCCTGTTGTCGGCACGGCATTCCATGCCGCGGTACGCCATCCAAAAGATTCTTTGGTTCCCTGGGGTTCGTCCAATATGACCAGTATTGTATATTGCGGGGCAGACACAGGAAATATTCCAACAAACGCGGTCAAGTTTCTTTTCCTGTCGACGCGCCCGTTTGTATATTTAACCGCTGTTGCTGTTTTTCCACCGATTTGGATTCCAGCGATACGCGCCTGGCGGCCACTGGTTTCTTCGGCGACATGGAACATGATTGTGCGCAGACGTTCTGATATTTCATCAGACAACACGCGTTCCCCCTGGACGACACCAACAGAACGTTTCATCAATGTTGGATATATGTATATTCCGCCATTTGTCATTGCATTAACAGCCAACAACAGATGCATTGGCGACACCGAAATACCGTGACCGTATGACATGGTTGCCCGTTCCACCGGTCCCCATTGCGTCGGCATCAACGGACGTTCTGTTCGGCCAAATTCCAAATCCAGCGCATCATCAAAATGCATTCTGTGGAAAAATTCATATTGGGTTCCATCCGGTAAATCCAGGGCGATTTGCGCACTGCCCACATTACAAGAATACAGCATAATTTCTTCGATTGTCAGATTGGGCCGCACAGGTTTAAAGCTGCTGATATCTGTGATTGTTGCGGCGGTTCGTCCAAACTTGTCCATAATTTTAAATGGTTCCGCCACATAGTATTCTTTATCTATGCCGTTTTCCATGGCCATGGCCGTATTGAATATTTTAAATATAGACCCCATTTCGAACACGCCGCGCAGTGGCATAAACATTCTGTTTCGTGCTGGATCCAATTCTATGTTTTCAGGATCAAAATCCGGCAAAGACACCATCGCGATCATTTCACCGGTACGCGAATTCATCAACAACCCGATTGCAGATTTCGCCTGATACTTTTGCATTGCCATGGACAATTGCTCGTAAAAAACGGACTGTATACGCGCATCCAGCGATAATTGTAACGGATCTGTATTTTCGCGCAGATATTCGTCATAGATCCGTTCTGCCCCTTCCAACCCACGGCCATCACTGCCGACAAAGCCGACCACATGCGAAAACAGCCGGCGTTTAGGATAACGACGCGTCTGCACAGGTTCAATTTCCAGACCGACCAAACTGGCATCCTCGACAATTTGGCGCGCGGCATCAGACGCATACTTTTTAACATATATAAAACGCCGCCCTGAATTCACTAATTCCAACGCCTGGGCCAGTGTGTATTCATACGGCAACGCCTGGTGTATAGTTGCAGCAACCGCGTCCCTATCTTCGACAACACTGTTACGCAATATAATATGCCCAGACATAATATTTTTAGCCAATATATCGCCATTTCTATCCACGATATCAGCCCGCTGCACCGTCCATGCCCCATCTGCACCGGCCAATCGCGCACGGTCAGTTCCCTGGATACCCAGATACAATGTGCGCCCAACGAACAGCGCAAACGCACAAACAAAGCATATATATATTATACGCAACCGTTGACGACCGATTCGGTCGCCCATCGTACCGATAAAACCATGCTTGAAAATATCTTTACCAACCTCGAACATTTATTCAGGATCATCCGGCGTTTTATCTGTCAAATCATTTATTGATACAGACTTGTGAAAACTGACCACTTCGGCATCAGGCCGAATGCTGGATACCATACTGCGCAAAATTTCTGGTCGAACATATGATGCGAAATTCGCCTGGGCCACGGCAATTTCCTGTTGTGTATCGACGATTTGGGCCCGCACACGATTTCTGGCATCATTTTGTGTTTCATAGCACACCTGCAGCGTCGACAACAACATTGCGACAACCGCGATTGATATCCACCCAACACGAAACATTATTTCACTTTCACGCATATTATACCGCCGGACAAATTACCTATATCACAGTAATATTATCACAAATTTTGTAAAAAACGAATCATTGAATCAACACCCCCCAAACGCGCGGTCCCCAGATTTAAATTCAATGATTTAAACTCTTGCCCCAGGTCCATTTTTTTTATCTGGTCTGGACTTTGCCCATCAACCATCGCAACAATAATTGCAACGATTCCGCGAACCAATGCCGAATCGGCCCGCCCATAGAATCGATTCCCGTCACGGCAAATTTGTGCAAAAGACGAACATCCAACAATATCCGTACATTGCGCTGTACCCGGCACATCCGGCATATGCGCACCAAAATCTATCACGGCATCCAATTTTTCGACCGGATCAGATATCATCGACAAAATTCGTTTTATTTCGGCGTATTGCATTTATTGCTTACCATCCCTGCTCTGTTAAATCCAGTTCCAGCCGCGCGGCATCTGACATACGCGACAAGTCCCACGGTGGATCCCATACCAGTTCGACATGAACATCACGCCCCCCCGATATCGCCGCGACACGGTCATGCACCATCGCGACCAGTTCTTCCATCATTGGGCACGTTGGACTGGTCAGTGTCATTTTTATATCCACGCCCCCATCCGAAATAGCAATGTCGTACACCAATCCTAAATCCCAGATGTTAACCGGAATTTCCGGGTCATAGACAGATTTTAATGCATCAATAATCTGCCCGCGCAATTCTTCCATTTATCTCACCACAGTTTCGATTATATCAGCAGCCTGCTGGACATCATCAATTGTATTCCATGGTCCCACAGACACGCGCGCGGTCCCACCAACATCCAACACTTTATGAATCCAACTGGCACACATATTACCAACACGTAAACACAATCCACGCGCCCCAACCAACGCACCAAAGTCCAACATATGCATACCCGGGACATAAAAAGTAAACAACGCCGAATCGCGCGATGTAATTACCTTTATCCGTGGATTTCCAGACAGTCTGTCATATAAATATTTTATCAAATCCAAATCGGGACGATTCGCCGACCAGTAATCAATGGCCGCTGGTAATCCGATAATTTGTGTTAATGGCAATGTGCCTGCTTCAAACTTGGCCGGCGCATTTTCCCATTGAAACAGAACCTGATGTTCAGCGGCGCTGCCTGTTATTTTTGAAATCATTCCGCCACCAAACTTGTCTGGCGACACCCACCGTTCAGGATTTTTTATATACATAATTCCCAAACCCGTATCTGCACCAATTTTATGTGCCGAAAAACACATAAAATCACAGTCCCATTTCTGAACATCAATTTCATTATGCACAACATATTGCGCCGCATCAACAACCGTTATAACATCTGGATTTTTTTTACGCGCCGCGGCAACCAGACCGGCAACGTCTTGGGGCGCCCCCATAACATTTGACATGGCGGTTATAACAAACACATCTGCGCGGGGCAAATCAGAACACATCAAATTGTACTTTTCGTCCATTGGGCACAGGACAATTTTGCACATATCAGAATCGTATAATAATTCAAACGGCAAACGTGCACTGTGATGATCCAAATCAGACACCATCACCGTTTTATTTTTCATTCCCGCCCCGCACGCGCGGTCATTTATTATATGCACGATTCTGTTCATACCGTCTGTTGTCCCAGACGTAAACACAATCTGGTCCGGCCGTGCATTTATAAAACGCGCCACATCCCCGCGCGCGCGCGCAATCATATCATCAACCGCCGCGGCACGTGCACAAATCCCCCGTCCTGCATTTGCATATCCGTTCTGTAAAAAATCAACTTCGGCCCGAATAACAGATTCGTGTTTCAACGCGCTGGCGGCGGCATCTAAGTATATGATTTTATTCATTTTATGTTTTCTCTTGCATTTTACAGCGATTATAATACACTCGTGGCAAATATCAACCAAGGAAGGAGAAAAAAGATGGCACTGGAACATGCAAATGATGCAACATTTGAATCCCTGGTGAACGGTGGGTTGGCGTTGGTCGATTTCTGGGCACCATGGTGCGGTCCATGTCGTATGTTCGGTCCGATATTTGAATCGGTTTCTGCGCGTACCCCCGATGTAAAATTCATCAAATTCGAAATTGATGAGGCAAATCGTCGTACCGCGGCAAAATTTGGCATACGCAGCATTCCATCCGTATTGGCATTTCGCGACGGCGAATTGATTGAGGCACGAACCGGCCTGATGGACGAAGACACACTTGTTGATTGGATACGTGAACTAAAAGGATCATGATATGGCAAAAGAAAATTACAAGACGCTTGAATTGCCCCCAAAATACGTTCCAAAAAAATCGGAACCATACATGTGCCCGCAACAGTTGGCATACTTTTATCATTTATTGATGGCCCAAAAAGAAGAACTGGTCCAGGATTCTGATTCTGTTCTGAATGCGGTACGATTGGCCGACAAAACGGAAAGCACGGGCGTGGGCGACGAAACCGACAATGCCACATTTGAACAAGAAATCACCATGAATTTACGCATGTCTGAACGTGACAATAATTTGTTAAAGAAAATTAATGCCGCGCTGGAACGTATTGAAAATGGCACATATGGGTACAGCGTTGTTTCTGGTGACGAAATCGGTTTATCCCGAATGATGGCACGTCCCCTGGCAACAATGACCATCGAAGAACAAGAAGAATACGAAAAACGAAAGTAATGATTTTTTTATCATCTAATAAAAAATGTGCACCAAATGGTGCACATAAAAAATAACGCGCGACATTCGACGCGCGTTTTTATTATTATTTCTTTGCGGTGCCCTGGCCCGTTTTTTTTGCCTTGCCACCCGACGCCGCCACACCGCGACGTTTTCCCGCACCAGACGACTTTTTCCCAGTCTTCTTGGCCGGCGTCGCATCATTCGACGCCACCGCCCCAGATGATTTTTTTGTATCTTTCTTTGACGTATCTTTCAGTTCTTTTTTAAACGTATTAATTCCATCCGCCAGATTCTTCATCATGCCCGGAATTTTATTATGCCCGAACAGAATCAGCACCAAAACAACAATAACCAGAATTTCCGCCCAACCAAAACGTCCAAACATCGTAAATTTCCCCTATGATTATTTTGTTACATAACAATCCAGACCATCTGCCTTGGCATTGCGGCAAAATCCGTTCGCATCGCCCGACGTAGCAAATCCAATACGCAATCTGTACGTTGTATTTCCGTTCGGTAATTGTGCCGCCAATATAACGAACTGACGTCCGTTAAACAGTGCGACGTGCCGCTTCAGCAGCTGCCGCTGGCCCGCCTCGGCCGATGCGCGGGTGCTGTACGATCCCAACTGGGCATACCACGCCGATCGCGGCGCATTACCAGCCGCCTGGGGCGCACTGCGACGTGCCGGCTGTGCCTTTTTAGCCGCCGGTGCCGGTGCAGTTTTCTTGGCTGCCGGCTTGTCCGGATTAAATGTTACATCCTTTCTATCTTCGATAACCCGTACTGGTACCCCGGGTGTCACCTGGGGCGCAGGCGCGGCCACCGGTTGTGGTGCCGGCTGTGGTGCGGGTGCAACTGCGGGCTGGGGTGCTGGTTGTGGTGCGGGCGCAACATTTGCAGGCACCGGCGGTACATCTATATCCACAGGCACCGCGGCACCATCACCTTCGACCATAATGGCCGGTCCGTCCAGGTCCACCTCCATCACAGATGACGAATCCCCACCAATTGTGCGAATGATAATGTACGTCGCCAATATAATCACGACAACCCCAACCGCCAACAACAACCACGGTTTCTTTGGGCGCGGCTGGGCAAATGGTGTTGCATCAGGCAATGCATCCACCGAATCGGCATCATCGTTTAAATCCAACAGATCCAAATTATCATCGTTATTCATCAGGAATCCCCCATCGTTCTTTGCATTGCATTATAACATAAAAAAGCGCAATTAACAAAGAATATCTGCACGAATTATTCCGGCATTTCACCAAAGTTTGGCGGCACAATCAATTTATGATTTTCTTCTACGATTGGTTCAACCTCGCACCGGGATGCACATGCCGCCAGCACGATTGGCCCCAGCGCAACCATCAACAACAATATTTTTTTCATGGTTTATTTTTCCCCTTTGTTTTAATCGCATCACACGAATATTATAATGGCGCGTTATTCACGCGCCATATTTTTATTTTATGCCGGCATTTTTATTGCATTTTTCATGTCTGCGATAAAATCTGCCAACGGCACAGTTTCCTGCTGTTCTGTCCCCAGGCGCCGCAAAGTCACCGTTTGGTTATTCATTTCTTTTTCCCCGACAACGGCAATGATTGGCGTCTTGGCCAACGACAATTCACGGATTTTATAGTTAACCTTTTCATCGCGCAAATCTGCACGCGCCCACACCCCCGCATCGTGCAGTCCATCAACAACATGCACTGCATAGTCACGGATTTTTTCCGATATCGGTGTCACGACCACAGGTTCTGGCGACAACCACAACGGCAGATTTCCACCCGTCGATTCCAACAGTATCCCCATAAAGCGTTCGACAGATCCCAACATTGCCCGATGCAGCATAATCGGCCGATGTTTTTCACCATCTTCACCGACATAGGATAAATCGAACCGTTCCGGCAGGTTCATATCCAATTGCACCGTACCACACTGCCACGTGCGCCCCAAGGCATCTTTTAGATAGTTATCGATTTTTGGCCCGTAAAACGCGGCATCCCCCGGGGCAATTTCATATTCGATACCATTGGCATCTAACGCATGCTTTAACGCGCCTTCGGCTTTATCCCAAATTTCATCAGACCCAATACGGAATTCAGAATCTTTACGCGTGGCCAGTTTCATAGAAATATTAGTAAATCCAAATTTCGCATAAATATCCTTGATAAAACGCAGGATTTTTACAACCTCTTCTTCCAGTTGTTCTTCGGTACAGAAAATATGCGCATCGTCCTGGGTAAATTCGCGCACACGCAGCAACCC
>CALXPA010000020.1 GCA_944390185.1 uncultured Alphaproteobacteria bacterium
AAATCAATCGCAGATGTGCTGAATATGACCGTCGAAGAAGCCTATCGATTCTTTACCAATGTTCCACAAATCGCACGCAAGTTAGAATTGCTGAAGCGGGTCGGATTGGACTATATCAAACTGGGGCAGAGTTCGTTGGATTTATCTGGTGGCGAAGCACAACGAATCAAGCTGTCCAAAGAATTGGCCGCACGCAGCACGGGACAGACAATTTATATACTGGATGAACCAACAACAGGTTTGCACTTTGCGGATATCAAGTTATTGTTGTCGGTGTTGCATGAATTGGTGGACCAGGGAAATACTGTTATTGTCATCGAACATAATCTGGAAGTAATAAAAACAGCAGACTGGATTATAGATTTGGGTCCCGGTGGCGGGGTAAACGGTGGCCGCGTCGTCGCCACTGGCACGCCAGAGCAGGTGGCAAAAAATCCGGCATCATTGACAGGAAAATACTTGCAAAAATATCTGGGGACGGGTAAAAAGAATAAGAAATCAAAATAACATTTAATCACAAACACCAAGGGAGAAAAAACTATGTTCGGTTTTGGTAAAAAAAAGGCGCCGAAGTCTGGGGCGGATAATACGATGGATAATGTCCAGATTGATGAAAAAGAACTGCAGAAAATGGAAGAAAAAATCCCCAGCGGTATGAAAGAAACGGCCCAGCGCATGATGTCGGGCCAGTTTGATATGAACGATATGCTGGCGCAGTTAAAGCAAATTAAAAAAATGAGTAATTTTAGTGGGCTGTTGAAAATGGTGCCGGGAATGTCGGGCGCGGTCGCCGCAATGAAAGAAAAAATCAAAGACGGCAGTGTCGATGCACAAATAAAAATTCTAGAGGCGATGACCCCTGCAGAACGGGCCGAGCCAGAAAAAATATTCGCAAATGCAAAAACGCGAATCGCCCAGACCGCAGGATGCACCGTACGCGATGTGGAACATATTATCAAACAATATACTAAAATGCGTCAACAGATGGCGATGGTCCAACGTATGGGCGGAATGGAAGCGGTAATGGAAAAAATGAAAAAAGCAAATATAGGAACGGGGAATAAATAAAATGGATGTTATGGCAAATCTAAAAGATATAATCAGGTGGAATGCAGTTAAAAAAATGTTCGATTGGACGCCGGTCGCAGTGTCTGTGCCACAGCCACGATATGAAGAGTATTCAGATACTGGGCGGGTCTTGCTGGGGTACGAGGTCAGGGTCACATACCTGCATCATGGCGAACATACCAGATTGTTCGTAACATTGGATAACAGTGGTCGGGTTGGGCGTCGGCGGGCGCTGTATCAAGCAATAAAGTACTATAAAAATACGCGCGATCGTGCCCGTTGCGCACTGAATCCAGAATATCAAAAATGAAGATTCTGAATAAGAAAATTGCGTCAAAAAAATCGTCAGCTGCGTGGATACAACGCCAGGCAGCGGACCCGTACGTGGCGCGCGCACATCGGGATGGGTATCGTGCACGCGCGGCGTATAAATTGATAGAGATAAATGAAAAATACAAATTCTTGAAAAACGGCCAGGTGGTTGTCGATTTAGGGGCCGCACCGGGGTCGTGGTCGCAATATGTGATGCGGGCATATCCGCGGTCCCGCGTATTCGCCATGGATTTGTTGGAAATAACACCAATCCCAGGTGTGGAATTTTATCAGGGCGATTTTACGTCGGATGATGCGCTGGACTGGTTGGTGAAAAAATTAGACTTGCCGACCGATGGCGCGACGCACGGAACGGTGGATGTTGTTTTGTCTGATATGGCGCCAAACACCGTTGGACATAAAAAAACAGACCATATTCGTCAAATGGTATTGTTGGAATATGCGTTTGATTTTGCATGTCGGGCGTTAAAGCCAGGTGGGGTTTTTGTTGCAAAATCATTCACGGGTGGTACGACGGCCGATTTGTTAAAGCAAATTCGTGAAAAATTTGAATCGGTGCATCACATAAAACCACCTGCATCGCGCAAGGACAGCGTTGAAATGTTCATCGTTGCGATTGGATTCAAGGGATAAAGGTGGCTATTTCACCTGGGCGGCTGCGGTACGTGCCAATTCATCACAGCGTTCATTATATGCGTTACCGTTGTGGCCGCGCACCCAGACCCAATGGATTTTTCGATTCTGGGCCAATGTATCCAATTGCTGCCACAATTCTTTGTTTTTAACCGGCTTTTTCGCGGCGGTTTTCCAATTGTTGTTTTTCCACTGGGGAACCCAGACCTGCATACCGTTTTTTACATATTGACTGTCGGTGTGGATTTCAACCGTATTGTGATGACGGGTCGCCGCCAGCGCACGTATTACCGCCGTTAATTCCATTTGATTATTTGTTGTGTTTGGGGCGCCCCCGCTGCGTTCGGCAACGTTTGTTCCATCTGTCGCAATAAACGCCCAGCCACCCGGACCAGGATTGCCCAAGCAACTGCCGTCTGTCCAAATTTTTAGCATTTTTTTAACCTTGGTTTTATGATATAATATCACAAAATGAGATTTGATGCCAAACAATTAACCGAAATGTCAAAATCTGTGCGTGCGCATGCGCTGGATGCGTTGCGGCGGGCGGGGTCTGGGCATGTCGGAATTGTGCTGTCGATGGCGGATGTTGTCACAACAATTTATGCAAATTTTTTGCGGCCTGGGCGGGACAGATTTGTTCTGTCGGCCGGGCACGGCAGTGCGCTGTTATATTCTGTGCTGAAATTGGCGGGGTATCGTGTCGGTGATTTGGACAGTCTGCGACAAATGGGGGGGTTGCCGGGGCATCCGGAATTTGGTATCGATGGTGTAAATGCAACCACAGGACCATTGGGACAGGGAATCGGCAATGCGGTTGGAATGGCGCTGGCGGCAAAAATACGTGGCACGGACGAAGTGGTATATTGCGTGTGCAGCGATGGCGATTTAATGGAAGGTGTGGCCGCCGAATCTATTGCATTTGCCGGACGCTATGGGTTGGATAATCTGGTGCTGTTGTGGGATGATAACGGGGTCAGTATTGATGGCGCGGCACTGACGGATGTGGATGTACCACTGCGTATGCGTGCGGCAGGGTGGGCGGCACTGCAGACGCCCGGGGATGATTTCAAGAAAATTATGCGTGCACTGCAGGCGGCGCGTGAAAATCGGAATCCTGTGTTCATTCAGTGCAAGACGATAATTGGGTGCGGGTCCAGTCTGGCGGGACGTGCGGCGGCACATGGATTTGCGTTGTCTGATGCAGAAATGATGCAGCTGGTTGAAAAAAACATATCTTATGTTGGGGATGATTTATGGGCGGCGGTTGCAAATAGGGGGCCGGTTGAAAATGTTGTCATTGATACTGTGACGGATATTGATGCGGTGCCGGCGCCGTGGTCTGATGCGGATATATCCACGCGTGAGTTGTCTGGGATGTACTTGAAATCGCTGATTGGTGCGGGCGTGCCTTTGATCGGGGGCAGTGCGGATTTGGGCCACAGCACAAATGTTAAAACAGATGTCAGTGTCGATATTGTGCCACCTGATTTTCATGGAAATTATATTAATTATGGTGTGCGAGAGCATGCCATGGGCGCGATTATGAACGGAATGGCATATGTCGGAATGCGCCCATATGGGTCAACGTTTCTGGTGTTCAGTGACTATATGCGCCCCAGCATGCGTGTGGCGGCATTATCTGGGTTGCCAGTGATATATGTGTTTACACATGACAGTATTGCTGTGGGGCCAGATGGACCAACGCATCAACCCATAGAACAGCTGGCTGCGCTGCGTTTGATGCCGAATTTAAATGTTTTTCGTCCATGTAACGGGATTGAGGTGGCATATGCATGGCGACGCGCCATATCAGATTTGTCGCGACCGTCAGCAATTGTTTTATCACGACAAAAATTTGCGCAAATCGCAACGCCCAGTGGGGCAGACTGTTCGCGCGGGGCGTATGTTATCAGGCCGGCGACCGCACGCCGGCGGCGGGTCACGATAATTGCCACCGGGGCCGAGGTTCCATTGGCGGTGTCTGTGGCGGACGCGTTGGGCGATGCGGTCCAGGTGGTCAGCATGCTGTCTGTGGCGGATTTTCGCGCCCAGGATGAAAAATATAAAAAAGAAATCTTGGCGGGTTTTGTTGTCGCGATTGAGGCGGCGGCCACCGCCCCGTGGTTCGAATTTGCAGATGCGGTTGTTGGTGTGGATTCGTTCGGTATGTCGGGACCGGGTGGGGCGGTCTATGCGCATTTCGGATTTGACAAGGATGCGATTGTGCGCGATATTCTAAAGAAAATAAAGTAAGCATCACGTATATGTCTGGGTATGAATTTGTTTTGTCATCGGGTGAAAAAATTCCGATTGTTATTACGTCGCGTCGTGGACTGCGCAATATTACGCTGCGGCCAAAGGTGCGCGGGGCACGTCAAATTCATATATCAAAACCGTGGTTGACCACAAATGCCGCCGCATTGCGATTCTTGGAACAAAAGCGTCGGTGGTGCGAACGCATCTTTGCCGTTGCACCCCAGCCAACCAAGTTGTCGCCAGGGGATGTGATTGATTTTTTGGGACGACGTGTTTTATTACAGCATGATGCAACGCGTCGCGCAAACCAATTTATTGTTCATGATGACCAGACGGCAACCCTGATTGTTGGGGGTGGACCAGACATGTTTGAACGACGTGTGCGCGATTTTATTCGCGATCAATTCTTGGGTGCGGTAAAGCAGATTATTCGTACAACGCCACGCGAACTGTGGCCGTCGCGAATTACAGTACGCGACACATCCAGCCGCTGGGGCAGTTGTTCAACCAGTGGTACGATGTCTTTTTCATGGCGATTGGCGTTTGCGCCGTTGGACGTTATGCGGTATGTTGTCATGCACGAAATGGCACATCGTGTGCACATGGATCATTCGCCCGCATTTTGGCAGACTGTATCGCAGCTGTACGGATTCGGGGTAGAACGTGCACGACGGTGGCTGAATGTGCATGGGGCGGAATTACATAAATATTTTTAAACTGCTTGAAAATGCCAGATTTTCAGGTATCATAGATGTATTACATTAGGAATGAAAAATGGACTTGAAACCGACCAAGACTTTGTCTGGATTTATAGAATTATTACCGGCGCAACAGCGGTGTTTTGATGAATGCGCGGCGCGTATGCAGCGCGTGTTAAAAACAGCAGGCTTTGCGCATCTGGATTTGCCGGCAATCGAACGGGCCGAGGTTTTGACAGACAAGGACAATTGGGATGAAATTGAAACCCAGATGTTCCTGTTTCAAAAGGGCGATACCAAGATGGGCCTGCGATATGATGGGACGGTCGGGTTGTCGCGGTATGTTGCCGGGCATATGAACGATCTGGTTTTTCCGTTCCGTGCGTATCAGTTCGCGCGTAATTATCGTGGCGAACGCCCCCAGCGTGGCCGATATCGCGAATTTTACCAGATGGATTTGGATATCATGGGAATTGATACGCTGTCTGAAAATTATGATGCAGAAATTGTGGCAACGTTGGCGGCGGCATATGATTCTGTGGCGGAATTTATCGGGCCAGTAAATGTGCGTGTTGGAAATCGTCGGTTTTGGAACGCGATGTTTGAAAATCTGGGGTTGAATACGGACCAGGCGCGTGGCGCGTTTGTCTTGATTGATAAAAAAGACAAGATGAATGATTTTTATGACGGTTTGGTCGAAACGGTCGGTGCCGTCGCCGCAGATAAAATAAACAGTGTATTTACAAATGGATATAAATCGTTTGCGGGCGTCAGTGATGCACTGGATTCGGCGATTCGTGAAATGGACGAATTTATGACACTGTTGGGCGCGATGGGAATCAAAAATGCCCAGATTGATTTGGGTATTATGCGCGGACATGCGTATTATACGGGAATCGTGTTTGAATTTTTCTTGGATAAATTTCCAGAATTGGGTGCAATCGGTGGCGGCGGTCGGTACGAAGACCTGGCGTCCAAATTTTCCAAGACAAAAATCATTGGCGTCGGGGCGGCGGTTGGTTTTTCGCGTCTGATGGTGGCGTTGATGGATGAAAACAAGATTGATTTGTCGCCGTTTATGCGGCCTGTGCGGGCGGCGGTGTTGGTTATGGGTGCCCCCCAGGTGGCGTGGGCAACGCACGTTGTGGCCACTTTGCGCGGGGCGGGCATTGTTACCGTGCCGTACCTGGACGCAAATAAAAAGTTCAAAAACCAGATTGAATTTGCCGATAAAATAAACGCGGATTACAGTATCATTATCGGTGATACAGAACGCGCGTCAGAAATGCTGGCGGTCAAGGATATGCGTTCTGGGCAACAGCAAAATTTGAATCTGGACCAGACAATCGAACTGTTGCAAATGGTGTAACACGATGATTATAGACGAAAAATTAAAGGATATTCAATCGCATGCGGCGGAAATTGCGGCCCAGATGAATTCTGGGGCGGTTGATGGCGCAGAATTAACGCGTCTGGCCAAGGAATATTCCCAGCTGGCGGAAATGTTGCCGCTGATTGAAGAATATTTTCAGGTAAAACGCGGAATTGATGATGCGACACAGATGCTGGGGGATGCGGAACTGAAATCAATCGCGGCACAACAACTGGAAGAATTGCGTCATGTGTTGCCAGATATTGAAAAAAAACTGCAAATTGCGCTGTTGCCCCGGGACGAGGCCGATGACAGCAGCGTTATCATGGAAATTCGCGCCGGCGTTGGGGGCGAAGAATCTGCACTGTTTGCGGGCGATTTGTATAATCAGTACAAATCGTATGCCATGCGCCACGGTTGGCAGATAGAGGTTATAGAAGAGGCCCCAACATCACTGCGCGGGTATAAAGAGGTTATTTTTAAAATTGATGGTGTTGGTGCGTATGCGCGACTGAAATTTGAATCGGGAATTCATCGGGTCCAGCGTGTCCCAGAGACCGAGGCCGCAGGGCGTATCCATACCAGTGCGGCGTCTGTGGCTGTTATGCCCCAGGCCAAAGATATCGACGTCGTCATCGATGACAAGGATATCAGAATCGATGTGTTTCGCGCATCGGGTGCCGGTGGCCAGCATGTTAATAAAACCGACAGTGCCGTACGTATCACGCACTTTCCCACAGGAATCGTCGTTACATGTCAGAATGAACGCAGTCAATTCCAGAACAAGGCATTGGCCATGGATATATTGCGTTCAAAACTGTATGAACAACAGCGTGCCGCCCAGGAAAGCGCCAGTAATGCATCGCGTAAAAGCATGGTTGGTTCGGGCGATCGCAGCGAAAAAATTCGAACGTATAACTTTCCAGAACAGCGTGTTACCGACCATCGTATAAAATTGACACTGTACAAACTGGACGATATTTTGGCAGGTGGCCCAGCATTGGACGAGATGATAGACGCCTTGATTGCCGCGGACCAGTTGGAACGTCTGGCAAACATGGAATGATATACGTAAAAATGCCCAAAATGCCCGGAATTCCGGGGTACAGGGGGGGATAAAACACTGCCTAATTTAAACCACCGTTTAGATTAGGCATAACAGCAGGAGAAAAATATGCAGATTTCCGGGATTTTTAGCAAGAAAATACTGCCTAATCTAAACGGTGGTTTTTTGTGCATATTGGCATGTATGTTTTGTACGCCGGCCCCAGCGATGCCGGGTACAGTAACATTGGAAAAATACGGGCTGACTTACTTGTATACAGTTAACCCCACCACCTGTGAACAAGATTATACCTATACCTGTTATACGGATGACTCGTATACTCTGGCAGTGCAGCACATAGATGGGGATGTCTCGTCATTCCAGGGATGCGTGACGTTGGACTTCCAAGGTATTACGTATTGGGAAAATAGTAATGGTAAAGGGTATAAATTACACGGATGCAGGATTGCTGGTTTTGTGCACAATCCCACCCCCACCACTGCGCCTCATTGCAAGGCGGCGTGTTCTGGTGGCGGTACAACACCATCCGGCAGCCAGATATATGATGGCTGTTGGGATGCAAATGGCGGCGCCGCCAGATCGCGGTGCTATAGTTCGAGCTGTATGGGACCGGCGACAGGTACAGATACTACGTGTCCCCAACTGTGTTGGGGTGTGGGGGTGTGCAGCGGGCGGTATAATTATCCTGGGGTGGATTCCAACGGGAACTTGAGTTGCCAGGCGGGATGTGTTTTTACGTGTCCAGAAGGGAAGTATGGAAAACCGTGGGTAAGACCGAGTATTGTTACGGGGGATGCGACAGAGTGGGCCAATACCGCCGCAGCGAGTATGTCTTGTAAACAACCAAACGAAGCAGGGTGGTATTTGCCGCCGGGCAATAATTATTATCTGCCGGACTATCGGTATACAGATTGTATGTCTGGTTGGTACCAAAGTGGAAGCACAACACGGGCGTGTGCACAATGTGCGGCACCCAAGCCAGGCGAAACAAATGCTGGCGTCGTATCAGATGTGGGAGAAAACAATGGGATCACTTCGTGTTATATTCCAGGAAACACAAGGTTTTCCGATGAATCTGGGTCTGGACGTTATCTTCAGAACTGTTCCTATGTCCAGGGTAATTAGAAACGTGATATTGTGCGTGCAGAAAAGCGACCCATGTAACATGGGGCGCTTTTATTTTTAATGCTTGTGGGGGCGTCAGAATATATATTTCATCGTTACTGCGCCGTTCCATCCCGCACGACCGCCATCACGACGATTCAGTGTCAGGTTTACATTAAATCGATCAATTGATTTTTCAATACCGATGCCATATTCTGTATAATCACGTGTGTCCAGTTCGTCGTATTTAACGCCGCCTGCAATCACACGGCCACCATGGCCAGACATAAATGCGTGGCGTACACCGATATAGCCAAACCAACCACGACCAACGTGCTTGATCGCGCGTAATGATGGGGCAATTTCGAACATGTTTAAATTCTGGTTCGCAACCGTGTCGCCAGACGCAGATATATAATCGGCCGCGCCAATCCACGTATATCCGGCATACACGCCCGGCTGTAACGTGAATGTATCGTCCAGTGCAATATTATATGTTGCGTTCATCGCCGCGCCAGCCCACATATTTGCAAATTCGTCTGTGCCGTATTCGCTTTCTGCGCCGTTATACAGTGCACCCGCGTTCGCCGCCAATGATAAATTAAAGTTCTGGATATTATATCCGCTGTACACACCGACATAGCCGCCATTCTCGTTAATATCGATAAATTCGTTGTCCTGGGTGCCGCCAACGTATCCGCCAAAGATACCCCATTCGGATATGCCAATGCCCCACTGCGCTTCGCCCCCGGCCAATCCAAACATGATCAAATCATAATCAGAATTTAATTCGTCGTAACCCTTGAACTTTACATCGTCACTGAAATGCTGCCAATTTATCCACAGGCTGTTAATAACAGGGCGGGTGTATTCTGGGGTGTCATATGCGTCGCCGCCATTGCGGCCAGTTTGCTGCAGCACGGTGCCGTCGTCGCCATATTCACCATACAGGTGCGGCCGACCGTACATGGGCAATGTGCCGTATACGAATGCGTCTGATTCATGGGCACGTTGGCCCATCGCACGGCGTCCCGCCAGTGCCGCGGATGCCGTACCTTCGAATGTTTGCATCGCGTTGTGCATGATTGAATGCTGGAACGCGGTGATATTGTTTGTCGTGAACGTGTTTGCGTATATGTGTGGGCGTGATGCCAACGCGCCGCCCATCGACAGCATAAATACAGATAACGCAAATAAAGATACTGATGATTTCATAATTGCCCTCCCATCCCGCTTGGTGCGGGGATTCATTCCCTATATCAGTGTGTATTATAGCATACTTTTCTTATTATCAAAAATAAAAAGCAATTTTTATTGAGTGAACATGTCTTTTTTATTAAAATTACCAGCATGAAAGAAAATAAAGAAAATATTGTTCTGGATAAACCAATCGTGATGGTCGGACTGATGGGGGCCGGTAAAACCAGTGTGGGACGTGCGTTGGCGCGACGGCTGGGGATACCGTTTGTTGATTCTGATAAAGAGATCGAGGCCGCCGCAGGATGCAGTGTCGTTGATATCTTTGCAATGTATGGCGAAGATGAATTCCGGCGCGCAGAACAACGGATAATTGCGCGGCTGTTCGATACGCCGCCTGTGACCAAGGTTATCTCTACGGGCGAGGGGGCCTTTATAACCCCGGCGGTACGGGAAATGGTCTTGGGGCGGGCGTTGTCTGTGTGGCTGCGGGCGGATTTAGATTTGCTGGTAAAGCGTACGAACTTTCGTGATACACGACCCCAGTTGCTGCACGCGGACAGCCGTAAAATCTTGGGCCAATTAATCCAAGAACGCTATGACATATACGCGATGGCCGATATTACCGTCGAAACCCAGGATGAAAGCCTGCGTAAAACACTGGATAAAGTGGTCGATGCAATAAAAAACTATATCAAAAAAGGACAAAAAAATGGCTAAAAGCAAACTGATATCCGAATTTCGCGCATTCATAGAACGGGGCAGCGCAATCGATATGGCGGTCGGTATCATCGTCGGCAGCGTTATGACGGGTATGGTCAATTCATTGGTCAAAGATATAATCATGCCACCAATCGGAATCTTGATTGGCGATATTGATTTTTCTCAATTTTTTGTCGTTTTGGCCGGTGGGACACCGGGTGCACACTATAATACTGTGGCCGAAGCCCAGGCGGCCGGCGCTACTACTATGAATATAGGCGTTTTTTTGAATTCTGTGGTCAGTTTTATCATAACGATGCTGGCCATATTTATAATGGTGAAGATAATTAATCGGGTGCGTACGCAAAAGCCGACAACCAGAACGTGTCCGTATTGCAAGTCGTCGATTAATGCAATGGCGTCAAAATGTCCCAATTGTTGCTCGACAGTTGTGCCGGAAAAATTCGATCCGAACCAGCCCAGTGCGTTGGAAACAGACCTGAAAAATATTGCAAAAACCGCGACAACACAATTGAAAAAAATTACGCGAATAACAAAGCGTTCTAAATAATTTGTAATATTTTGTATCAAGAACGGAATAGGGGGGGGCACACCCACGTCTTTTATGTCGTGCGCATGCATGGCTGTGCCGAATTATGTATAGTCGCATCGCTTGTTTTGTTGCGCATGGGGTGGGTGTCGGTCGCGTGGTGTACGGGTGGTTTTGTGGCACGATAAATATGGTTGGCCCAGTTATGGTTGGCACAATTGGTGGAGTTTTTTGTTGTGATAATGGGCGTTGTGATATATGGATGGCGCATCGGAATTTTTTTTGCCGCGCGCAGAGAACGGGGCTTTGGGGGCTGCTTGGTCTATAAAATACATCGTGTAGTGAGCTTTGTCGATTTTTTTGCGACTTTTGGCTTGTGGCATGCTGGCGGTGGGGCATGTCCCACACAAGGCGCATAATGTATATTATGTATAGTTTGGTTTGTTGTGTGGGGGTGGATGGTGGGGTTTATGGGTGGTTTGGGGGCTGTCTGGTTTGGCTCTGGTTTTTGACTCTAGTTCGTCTTTGGTTTGGCTGGGGTTGATATCTTGTTTTGTGCTGGTGGTTTCTTTGTGTTATATTGTTATGTGACGCGGTGTTCTTTTTTTTGCCGCTTGTAGTTTTCTGAGAGTTTTCTTTGTGTTCTTCTTATTTGTTATCCCGGTACTTTTGACACATCGGAGTCCGGGTGAATTGGTGTCCTGTGCGTTAGCACAGACAAAAGCGATTTGTGTCGCTGCGCGACGGCTCCCATGACCTGGACCCCGTGGTCTGCATCCACCCACGGCGACACGTCGCGCGGGACCCGGGCCACGGGGTGACAAGGGAAAAGCCCGGACCGCCGGGTGATGCAGGAAATGCCTGCGGCGCAATGGATCCCGGCCTGCGCCGGGATGACGACAGACGGGGCGTGGGGTGACAAGGAAGAAGTGTCGCTGCGCGACAGCTCCTTATGACCTGGGCCCCGCGATCAAGCCGCGGGGTGACAAAGGTGGATGTGTCGCTGCGTGACGAATGAATTTGGATGGGGGCTGGGATGGCGGATGAAAATTGAAAATGTTTATTTTAAATCAAAAATAATATATTGTAATTACAATTTATATATAACTTTAATGTTGTGGTGTTTTGGTGCAATTTCTGGGGTGTGGACGGGTGTTGGGGCGGCGTAAAAAGCGCGTTTTGCGCCCTATTCTGTCATTTTTTATCAAAAAACAAAAAAATGGCGGATTTCTGCGGGTTTGTCGGTTTTTTTGGCGGTCGCCGTGGGTTTATGTAAAGCTTTTTGTAAAATATTGTGTCTATTATATTGTTTTTGTTTGATT
>CALXPA010000021.1 GCA_944390185.1 uncultured Alphaproteobacteria bacterium
TTTGGGGCCCAGAGTCCAGAGGAGAGAGAATGTAGGAGGGAGTCTGAATCCCTGGACCCCATGGGGTTTTCACCCCGTCGCCGGGGTGTTTCCCCTTTGACGAATCGAAATGTAATACATTTTATGTGATTTGTCAAGTATTTTTGTCAAAATAATTTTTTGTATATATTTTAGTGTTGTTTTTTGGGAAAAAATAGGAAATCGTCCTTGTTGCCCGCGGGGTGCGTGTGGAATAAAATCAATATCAGATGCGGTACCCCCAGGCGGTCATCTGGCTGTACCCGCAAATACCAAGGGAGAGAGAAATATGACACACGAAGATGTTTGGCGTGCAATTGAACGCTTTGCTACGGAACATGGGATGTCTTGTTCGGGGCTGGCGAAGTGCAGCGGTTTGGACCCGACGACGTTTAATAAAAGCAAACGCTGGTCCAAAGAAGGTCAACCACGTTGGCCGTCAACCAACAGTATATCCAAGATATTATCGTCCACCGGCGCCAGTATCCAGGATTTTACTAAATTTATTGAACCGCATGGCCCAGATCGCGACTAAATAAATTTGCTGTGCACGATATCCGCGGCCCTGGGCCGCGGATTTTATTGGACAAATGTGTACGATTTTATTATTCTGATACCATGCTGGACGGTGTAAGAATTTTTTCATCAGATGCCATATGGCGTCAAATCTTGACAGACCTGGGGGCGACCGTGGTGGACGGCCCCGATGGCACGGGCATAGATTTTGATTCGCTGGGGCTGGATATGCCGACGTCAGTGCCCGTGTTGCGTGCGGCGATACAGCGCGCGGCCGATGATGACATTCGTATAATTCACGATATTTTCGGGCGGAATGTTCATCTGCCGATGATCCAGGCCAAAATCGTTATCTTGCTGTACAAATCGGGGGGAATGTCTGGGGCGGATTTGCGGGCTGCATTGGGCTATGCCCCGGACGCAACGACGCATTCGGTTGATACGGCGATATACCAGTTGCGTCGTACGTTTGGTCGCAATTTTATCCAGAATGATAATGGGGTGTACCGCATTGGCCAATTATAAGATGGTATCGTTTGACAAAATCCCCAGTACCCAGACGTATGCATTGGGCATGGTGGCCAATGGCACCGCACGTGACCGGACATTGGTCTTGGCTGATGCGCAATCTGCGGGGCGTGGGCGGTACCGTCGTACATGGGTGTCGCATCATGGTAACCTGTACGCCAGTTTTATTTATGACGCCGAAGATCGCGATCCGCGTCTGTCATATGTGGTTGCGGTTGCGGTTGTTGAAACGCTGGCGGCGTTTGGGGTTCATGCTAAAATCAAGTGGCCAAATGATATATTGATTGATGCGAAAAAGGTTTGTGGGATATTGATTGAATATGCGGGGCGCTTTGTAATTGTTGGCATTGGCATAAACATAAAATCAAATCCGACGGTTGCGGCATACGAAACGACCAAGTTGGATAACTATGCAAATATTGATCGGTCCGATTTGCTGAACAAGTTGATGAAAAATTTAGATAAATGGCGTCGCGCATCGTTTATTGATGTGCGTGCCCGTTGGACAGATTTGGCAATTGGGCTGAACCGCACGGCAAAGTATCGCGGCGATACAGTTGAATTAATCGGGATAAACGAAAATGGGGCGCTGGTTTTGCGCGATGGAACGCATTACGTGCTGGCATACGGGGACGAAATCGTTATCTAGAAAATATTTTCTTGACTTTTATCTGAAATTATGATACTATTACACACATAAATCAGAGATTTTATGTCCGCACCCAGGTGCGGTTTTTTTATTGTCTGGTCCATCGAATCGATGGGCCGTTTTTTATTGCAACGAAATAGACACAGGATGGGGGTGTTTCATGCATTTAGTGCTGATAAAAAATCCAGACGAAACAAAATCAGATATATATAAAATTGCACGTGTCATATATGCACAAACAGGCGCCGTATCTTTGCGTGCAGTCGAAGCGTTGGCGTCAATGATTGCGAACAATGCACGTGCAAATCATTGTGCGTGTATTGATGTTGTATCTGATGCAAATTTGTTTTCTGTATTAAACCCTGCATCATCAAATCATGAACGAATGTATGTTGATGCGTCTGATTCCAGACTGCAGATGTGTGTGCGCACTGTTACGCGCATGATGCATGGTCTGTTACCAGATGCATGTTATGGTGCGACATTGTTTCATATGGCGGATGATTTACCAGATTGGGCAATGGCACGCGGATATATCGCCGACATAGACGGCATGTTATTTTACTTGTAAACGTACGGTGTTTGTTATGCAAAAAATTATCAGTGGTGGATTTTTATCGGGCCATCGCACATACATAATTTCTGGCATTGGAATAATATCAGCCATTGGCGCATATCTGGTTGGTGACACAGATATATTTACAATGCTGCAATCAATATTCACATTGGGCGGAATATATTTTCTGCGCAAATCCAGCGAAACCAAAGGAAAAAAACATGGAAAAAATTCCAGAAAAATTTCTGAATAATGATGGAACATTAAATACAGATGCACTGTTAAAGTCGTATCGCGAACTGGAAAAGAAAATTGGCACGATGGTATCTGTGCCGGCAACAGACGCAGATGCAGACGCGCGCAAGAAATTTAATCGCGCGATTGGTGTACCTGAATCTGCATCTGAATATCCAACGAATCAGTTGTTTGACGATGATGCATTACGTGAAAAATTTTTTGAAATTGGATTAACATCGCCCCAGGTTGAACAAATATATCAAATTGCCGAAGAATTTTTATCACCTGTATTAAATGATTTATTTGATATGCAAAACGAAGCCAGTGCCATCACAGAATTAAAAAAATTTTTTGGTGGCACAGAAAAAATGAATGCCGCATTGCATGCAATAAATTCATTTGGTGAAAAATTTTTACCACGTGATGCATTTGATGCACTATGCGCGTCACCCCAGGGAATCTGCAGTGTTTATCAAATGATGCAATCGATGGAACCGTCTGTGCAAACCGATGATGCAGATGCAAAAAATTTATCAGATGCCGAACTGCGTCGCATGATGCGCGATCCAAAATATTGGCGTGATATGGATCCAGAATACGTTCGCAAAATAGAAAACGGATTTAAAAAATTGTATTCATGATAAAAAATTTTCACTTTCTTCTTTACTAATTTTTTTCTTTCATATAAAATAAAAGTAAGAACAAAATAAATTTGTTCTATCCAAAAAAGAAAATATAAAAGGAGAGAAGAATGGCATTCACATTCTTGAAACCAGCTGCGAAAAAAACTGCTGCAAAAAAACCTGTGGCAAAGCCAGCTGCGAAAAAGCCTGCGGCAAAACCTGCGGCGAAAAAACCGGCGGTGAAAACTGCTGCAAAGAAACCTGCGGCGAAAAAACCAGTTGCCAAGAAAGTTGCGACGAAAAAGCCAGTTGCAAAAAAGCCAGCTGTAAAGAAAGTCGCAGCAAAAAAACCAGCGGCGAAAAAAGTCGTTGCGAAAAAGCCGGCGGCAAAAAAACCAGTTGCCAAAGCGGCTGTGAAAAAAGCACCTGTGAAAAAAGTTGCGGCGAAAAAGCCAGCGGCGAAAAAAACATGTGCAAAAAGAAAATAATATAATCCCCGCAATTGCGGGGATTTTTATTTAATCTGGAAAATTGTTCAGTTGGATTTAATCAGTCCAACTGAATATTTTTTTGGACAATCCCTATACGGACCCATATTGATTTATGTTGTGGCGCATTTTATGCATAACCGTGACATGAATTTTTTTACGCATCGTCGGATGCGTTCGTTTCACTTTTTTTAACCAAGGGGAAATATAAAATGTCTGTTTCTGTTGATCAGGTTTTTATAAAACAATTCGAAGCGGATGTTCATTTGGCATACCAGCAAATGGGCACCAAACTGCGTGCAACTGTACGCAGCAAATCCGGGGTTGTTGGTGCGTCGACCACATTCCAGACGGTTGGTCGCGGCACTGCCAGTACTAAATCTCGTCACGGTATTGTGCCGGTTATGAATTTAAACCACGAACCCGTCGAATGCATATTACAAGATTATTATGCCGGCGATTGGGTTGATGCATTGGACGAATTAAAGACAAACGTTGACGAACGTCGTGTCGTGGCGTCGGCTGGTGCGTATGCACTGGGGCGCAAGACAGACGAACTGATTATATCTGCGTTGGACAGTGCAACCGCCGCAGTGGGGGATTATTCTGTCGGTCTGAACAAAGATTTAATTTTGTCGGCGTTGGAAATCTTGAACGAAAACGATGTCCCAGATGATGGCCGCAGATTCGCGGTTGTTGGTGTGCACCAGTGGAATTCACTGTTGTCCATGGACGAATTTGTTTCCGCCGATTATGTCGGCAACGATTTACCGTTGGTATCGGGCGGTGCAACGAAAAAGTGGATGGGTATCACATGGATAATGCATAACGATTTGCCACTGAACACAACGGACCAGCGTGATTGCTTTATCTATCATGCGTCCAGCGTGGGACACGCCTGTGGCCAAGAAGTCAAGACAGATATATCTTGGCATGGGGAACGCGCCGCGCACTTTATCAGCAACAGTATGTCCCAAGGCGCCGTTATGATTGATGCCGCCGGTATCGTACGCATAAAGTGCAAAGATTCTGCCGCAACAGGTGACTAAACACATAAATAATAAATAAAGGATTTGACAATGGCATTTCAAAACAAGAATTTGTCTGTAATCGCATATGCAAACGGTTTTACACTGTGGCATTATGCTGCACCTGAAAGCATCAGTACCATAACTGCGTCAGGATATTTCGACAGTGTGAAAACATTGATGAACACCGGCGATATTGTAATTATCAGCGCATCTGATAATACATCACTGCGCAAGGTTACTGTTTCGACCAGTGTGACGGTTGCGGCACTGGCCTAAACAAAAATCAATCGATAAACAGGGCGACGCATATTTGTGCGTGCCCTGTTTTGTTTGTAACACATAAACAATCGGATACAAGATATGAATACAAAAATAGATTTATGTTCGATGGCGTTATTGAAACTGGGCGAGGCACCTATTCAATCACTGGTTGATGATACACCATCGGCCCAATTGGGGCGAACACTATTTGATCCGGTGGTTGATGCGCTGTTGGCGCTGCATCCGTGGCATTTTGCGACCCAGCAATTTAATCTGGATAAAAATAACGATGGCAATTTTTTATTGCCCCCAGAAATTTTACGTACGCTGCGATGCAACGGTGAAATAATCGGAACCAGTATTATATCGCCATCAGACACATTGAATATAACAGCCATCGTGCGCGTCCCACCAGAACAATTCCCCAGTTATTTTGTATCGTTGGTGACAACAAAACTGGCGATGGAATTTTGCATTCCACTGGTTGGGGACCAGACGATATTCCGCACACTGGCGGCATTATATGAAACAGAATTACAATCTGCGAAATTCATAGACAGTGCATCTGCGCCATCTGGGGGAATAGCGAACTATTCGTTAATTAACGCGCGCTTTTAAATACGGGGGATTATCATGGCAGACTTTATAAAAACACAAAATTCTTTTTCTGATGGCGAAGTTGCCCCAGAATTTTTTGCACGCGATAATTTAAACGGTCTGTCACGATTGGAAAACATGGACGTTCTGGGTGGTGGTGGACTGCGCCGTCGTCGTGGATTGGCAACTGTTGCAGAATTATCAGACACTGGACGTCTGGTCCCATTTTCAGTCAGTGATACCGAAAATTATCTGTTGGTGTTAACAGATGGATATATCCAGATTTATCAAGATGATGAATTTGTTACAAATGTAGTGGTGCCGTGGGATACCAGTGCGCTGGATAAAATACAATATGCCCAGCGTTTTGATACCATGATATTTGTTCATCCAGATTATCCGCCCCAGGTTCTGCAGAAATCAGGAACATCGTTCCAGGTCAAACAATTCAGTTTTTCACGCAACGATTCTGATATGTCGGTAAATATTCCGTTTATGCGATTTGATGACTCGGCAGACATCAAGATTACGGTTACATCTAATTCTTTGGGTAATAATTTTGCTACATTCACCACGAACCAGGATTTTTGGACCGCCGATAACCAAGACGGATATTTTATGCTGTTGGGAAAAATGTGGGTGATTACGGATTATATTAACGCCACGACAGTCTATGCGTACACGAACGGCACATATACATTACCGTCTGACCCAGTAACCGATTGGCAAGAGGCCGCATTCAGCGACCGTCGCGGATGGCCGTGCAGCATCACATTTCACCAAGATAGACTGGTATTCGGTGGGTCACGATCGTGGCCTGGGGGGATATGGATGTCACGGGTCGGCCAGCACAAGAACTTTAATGTTGGCACTGGTCTGGATGACGAAGCGATTTTTATCACGCTGTTATCGCAACAGCGCCAGCAGATTTGCACAATCGTCAGCAGTGATACGTTACAAATACTGACAAACGTTGGCGAATGGGCGATTGCCAGCAAGCCTGTAACCCCGTCTGCGGTGGATATCAGACAGCACACATCTGTGGGCAGTGTTTCATCCAGATACTTGCCGCCACACAAGATAGAGGGGGCAACGGTATTTATCTCGGCTGGTAAACAGGATATACGCGAACTGAGTCTGGATCAACTGGGCGAGCATTATAATGCGACCGATTTGTGCACCGCCGCCAAGCATTTGATGCAGGATCCTGTTGATCTGTCATATAGCGATGCCACGCGTCAATTATTTGTTGTCATGGCAAATGGTGATATGGCGGTGTTGAACCAGAATTCTGCGTTGGGAATTTCTGCGTGGGGCCGATACAAAACCCAGGGACAATTTAAGTCTGTGGCCACGGTCAACGGCACAACGTACGTAATTGTTGCGCGTGGCGACACATTGTACCTGGAAAAATTTTCAGCCGATGCACTGAACGACGGCGGAACGTATGGTTTTTCATTTACTGCGGCGGCGATGCCACTGCGCGCGTCTGGTCATAATGCGACCCGCATGAAAATCAGAAAAATATCTGTGCGCGTATTGGATACCAAGACGCTGTTTATAAACGACGCGCGTGCACCACTGCCAAATGCGATATATGATGATGCATCGCCCGGGTACAGTGGTGATGTGTCTGTAAATGTTCTGGGGACGCAACGTAATTGCGTCAATGCGCCCTGGAAAATTTCCAGCAGTGAACAATTACCAACAAACATTTTATCCGTCGCAATATACGGATATTACACAGTATAACCACAGGGGGAAAATTATGGGACAATTTGTTTCAGATGTAAAAAGTATATTGGATTATCAAGATTCTAAACGTACGGCCGAAAACGAACGTCAAAAAATTTTATCAGACATGGCCGCCGATGAACGTGAAAAAACAAACTTGGTCAAAAAAACATTGGCGGCCCAGCGTGCCAAGTATGGCGCATCGGGTGCGTCCGCACGCAGTATGTCTACGGGGGCAGTGTTGCGGCGGCTGCAATCCGAAGTCGAACAACCGTACGTGGAAAAACGTCGTGCAAACACAGAAAAACTAAAACAAACCCGCGCATCAAAACGACCAAACCTGTTACAGACACTGTTGGAACGATTTGATGATTTGGTGGGATAAACGGGGGCTGTTATGTACAAGATATCATACACAGGCGATGGCGAAACAACGCAATATATTTTTGCGTTCCCGTTTTTCCAAGACGCCGACGTGCGCGTCGCATTGGACAATGTTATCGCCGACGATACCCAGTATTCTGTTATCGCGAACGATGATTTTGATGGGGGCAGTGTCGTATTTGCCGCCGCCCCATCAAACGGGGTTCAAATAGACATCTTTCGCCAGGTATCACTGTCACGCGTTATTGATTACCAGCCAACTGCAAAAATCGATCCAGAAAGTCTGAATGCAGATTTTAATTTTCTGGTTGCTGCATTTCGTGATTTGCATGAAATAGACATTGATTTGACAGAATGGAAAAACACGCACGATAACGTGATGACATTTTTGCAATATAACCTGGATGTTATTCAAGACAAACTGGGGGGCGGGGCAGTAATGGGACTGTACAACAATCTGGTATCTGTCTTAGAAAATGCGTTACCGCAACTGATAAACGATTACGGCAGCGTCACGGAATTGGCACCAAATGAAACACGCGATGATTACGGCGTTTTATGATTTTCTGGATGAATGGAACGCTGTGCTGGGGTTGTCAACACCGTTGCACCACCGCCAGATTATGGATTTTTTAGTATCTGTGTGGGAACATGCGCCACATCGTGGGTTACTGATGGCATTTCGTCATTCTGGTAAATCCACGGTCGTGGGAATATTTGCGGCGTGTGTTTTATATTTGCGCCCAGATACCAGAATATTAATATTATCCGCAGAATCCAGCTTGGCAACCCGCATGGTTGCGCACATACGGCACATACTGGAAAATCATCCGCGCTGTACAGAATTGGTCCCAGCGGTCAAAAAAGAATGGGCCAGCGGTCGAATTACAATAAATCGACCGATTGGGATTCGCGAACCGTCCGTTGTATGCCAGGGCATTCACGGCAATATCACAGGTATGCGGGCTGATTTGATAATTTGTGATGATATAGAGGTTCCAAATACATCCAACACCGCCCAGAAACGTGCCGCGCTGCGTGACAGACTGCGCGAATTGGACTTTATTTTGTCGCCCCCCGGAACCATGATTTACATTGGTACGCCACACACGATGGACACAATTTATCGCACGTGTGACGATGACTAGATTGTTGTTGGGGCATCTGGTGCATTATCGTCATCGATGGGTTTCATTGCACTGATGAACGAACGTAATTTTTCCAACAGTTGGACGCCTGCATCGCCAAACATCGGCAGATATGTTTCGTATTCTGGCATATCGGCCTGTAATTGGGCGCGGGCACGTTCTGACAATGGCTGGTTCAGCATATCGCTGGCGACCTTCCATAAATAGTATGCGCGGTACGTCTTCATAATGATTGACCATTTTTCTACCAGGTCGGGTCGTGCAGACAATGCCGCCCGAATTGCCACCAGCCATTGGTCGCCGAACTTTTTGATAACGCCCAGCTGTTGGATATTGTCCAGTCCCTGTTGATCTGTGGTAAACGAATTAATTCCCGATTCCAGTTCGGTCCATTCGTCTGGTGTCAATGGCACTGTGGCCACCGTTTCGGCCATCATGCCGCCATACGGCAACAATTCGCGGTCAATTGAATCCATTGGGGTTTTACCACTGCGCAAATTTTCGATATGTTTGACCAGATTTTTTCCTGTGGGCAATTCGCGCAGTTCGCGTACGACGTCCGGGGTCGCTTCGTCAACAAAGACCTGGTTTACGGCGGCCCACCCGCCAAAGATAACATGTTCTTGGCGGTACAGGTTCAACAATTTTTGTGCGGTTGCGCTGGCCTTGGCATTCATTTGTGTATTTCCCCCTCCTTGGGTGCGATTGTATGTTTATTCCATGACAATCATCACGACCTTGTGCATAGTCGGACCGACGATTTTTTCTTCGGGTGACAACACCTGGCCGTATATTTTGCCCCGGGCGTCTTGGCGAACGTTGACAACCTGGGCGGTTGCGGTATCGCTGGAATCCATTGTGGCGAAATCAGTATCAATACAGACCGCCATATCACCAACTGCGGCCGGTGTATTTGCATCTGCAAATACGTATGCCTTTTCAGGAATCAGTCCACCCATACGCTTTGCATTTGGAATAACAGCATAGATTCCCTGGTGACCTTCTAGGGACATGGGGGCGACAATCATCGTTGTATCAGATTTTTTAAACGCGATAGATTTTCCCGCCGGCGTACCGAATACCGGAACCAGTTTTTTACGTGCGCTGTCGTATAATTTGGCGCCATAGAAACTGCTGTGCATATCGATGCCAGATAACGGGTTGCCGGGAATCAAGACAGATTTTACACGTTCTTTGACCTTGTTAATCTGTTTTGTTAATTCGCCAGATTTGTACATTGTTGCAATCTTGTCGAACATTGCATCGACGCTGTACGCAAAAGACTTGGCCAGTGGCTCGATTTCATTTTGGTATATTTCGCGTTGTCCAACCTCTATCTTATGATATACCGACAGCGTCATCCCAGCGTCTTTTGCGGCCTGGGCAATGGTTTTCCCAGATTGCTGACGAATCTTGCGCAGTCCACTGCCGAATATTTTCAGTCCACTGTCTTCGTTATCATTCAGACGACGTTTGATTTCGCTTTGCCATTTGTCGGCAACGTCATCAGATTCCTTGATGAAGATATCAGACAGCTTGCATCCTAAAATATTGCATATGTTTAACAGTTGCCGTTGATTCAGTCGACGTACACCCTTTTCGATTTTGGAAACCGCCGACAGCGACAGGTTTGCCTGGCGCGCCAGTTCGGTCATCTTCATACCATTTGCCAAACGGATGCTTCTGATATTATTCGGAAAAATAATCTCTTCTTGGGCCATCGCAAAACTCCTTGTCAATTCTTGACAAAATCATAGTCAATTTTGACCCATATGGCAAGTATAAAATATGCTACAGCGGCATATCATCTGGTATGGCGTCGGTGTCGATTGGTGTTGGTTGAAAATCTTCATCACCGCCCATTGTTCCCGTGTCATGTGCCCCAGAATTAAATTCGTTGGCGCCACGCGCATCAATTTCGTCCAGATTATCAAACAGACTGTAATCACCAAAGAACGCCAGGTGCACTGTTTCTGGGCGACCGTGACGGTTCTTGCCGATGATAACATCGGCCTTGCCGCGGGCGCGTTCCAGACGCTTTTGATAACTTTCGATAATTTTATCATTTGCATTACCAGATATACGCTGGGACGGGTCGCGATTTTCCAGATAGTATTCTTCGCGGTACGTGAACATAACAATGTCGGCATCCTGTTCAATTGACCCAGATTCACGCAGGTCCGCCAACTGTGGCCGTTTATCATCACGGGATTCCACGCTGCGCGACAACTGGGACAGGGCGATGACCGGCACATCCAATTCCTTGGCCAGCATTTTTAAGCCGCGTGTAATTTCAGATATTTCCTGGACACGGTTATCATTGCGCCGTCCCCCTGGCGATGTCATTAATTGCAGATAGTCGATAACAATCAGTGCAATTCCGCCACACTTGCGCGCCAGACGACGTGCACGGGTGCGAATCATCGGCACAGACATTCCCGGTGTGTCGTCAATATACAGTGGTACTTTACCTATGGCGGCCGAATATTGGGACATTTTCAAAAAGTCTTCGTCGGTCAACGACCCTTCGCGCATGGCGGATGCCGGGATTTTCGATTGCGACGACAGCACGCGTGCCGCCAACTGGGACGATGACATTTCCAGACTGAAAAACGCGACGGCGCCCTGGTACTTTTCATTTGCGCGGCCGTACAAGATTGCATTTGCAGCATTAAATGCAATGTTCATGGCCAGTGTGGTTTTTCCCATTGCCGGACGGCCCGCGATAATAATCAAATCAGAATGATGCAGACCGCTGATTGATTTGTCCAGTGCGTTTAACCCAGTGGTCAGCCCGGATAACTTTCCGTCGGCCTTGTATGCAATCTCTGCCTCTTGCAGGGCACCCTGTAATGCGGTGGCGATGGATGTTACTTCGCGTTCTGATACGCCACTGGACGCCATTTCGAACAGTTTTTGTTCGGCCGTTTCAATTTGTGCCGAAACAGGATTGTCCAGATCTTCGACAAATGCGGCATCGGTTATTGATTGCCCCAGGTTGATTAATTCCCGACGCATGGCGTTTTCATAGACAATTCGGCCATACTGTTCAACATTTACGACCGTTGCGCCCGCGCCCGCCAATTGGGTCAGATATTCAATGCCGCCGACGGATTCCAGTGTTCCCTGTTGTTCCAGGTAATTTTTTGCGGTGATAATGTCGAACGGAATTCCGGCGGCAAACTGGCGTTCGGCCAAACGATAGATTTCTTGGTGTGCCGGGTGCGAAAAATGTTCTGGTTTCAAGAATTCAGACACGCGTTCCAGTGCACGATTATTCATCAACACCGCCGCCAGGACGGCCTGTTCCGCTTCCAGGTTTGTCGGTAATGTTTTCGGGGTAAAATCCATGTCAGATATGGTATATAAAAATTTTAGTTTTTCAACGCCTTTTTTGCGCGG
>CALXPA010000022.1 GCA_944390185.1 uncultured Alphaproteobacteria bacterium
GAAAATAACAGACTGGAAATTCTGCGCATCCAGCCGGCCGGTAAAAAACCGATGGATTGGCGCAGCTTTGTAAATGGCCTGCATGGGGCCCAGATTAATTTTGGAAAATAGCGCGGGGAATTGGCATGCCAAATAACCAACAGACAGAAGAAATATTATTGCAAAAAAATTGCCAAAATTGCTGGCATCGGTGGAATTATCATGAATATATGGCCTGTGGCCACGCCAGTGTGTTGCGAATACTGTTGTTTGGACCGAAATTGGTTAAATACAATGATACGTGCAAATATTTTCGTTCGATTAGTGACCGTACAGGGCAAAAGACACGATAAATGACGCGATATAAAATAACACTTGAATACGATGGAACAAATTTAATTGGCTGGCAGCAAAATCGCCAGGGGCCGTCTGTACAGTCATTATTAATGGACGCGATTGAAAAATTCTGTGGCATCCGTCCTGATATTGTTGCCGCGGGGCGTACAGACGCGGGCGTCCATGCCATTGCGATGACGGCGCATTTTGATTTGTCGGATTGCCCAGACGCAAATACTGTTATGCGTGCGATGAATTTTTATTTGACAGGATTGCCAGTGTCTGTGTTGGATTGCTGTATCGTGCCAGACGACTTTAACGCGCGCTTTTCATGTGTTGCGCGTCATTATAAATATGTCGTTTTGAATCGCGGTGCGGCGCCGGCGCTGGACCAGAATCGCGTGTGGTGGGTGCCACGCAAATTGAATCTGCGGGCCATGCGTCGTGCGGCCAAAAAACTGGTTGGGCATCATGACTTTACCAGTTTTCGTGCATCAGAATGCCAGGCAAAAAGTCCAAACAAGACGCTGGACGTATGCAAAATCGCGCGCCGTGGCGACAAAATATTTTTTGAATTTTCTGCGCGATCATTCTTGCATCACCAGGTTCGAAATATGGTTGGTACATTGGTCGAAATTGGACTGGGCAAGCCATATGATATCGATGATATTTTTGCCGCGCATAATCGCAGCGCGGCGGGGCCAACTGCACCGGCGTCGGGGTTGTATTTTATTCGGGCGGATTATGCCACGGACGATTAAGGCGAATGTACTTTATCCTGTTCGGTTCATAGATTACAAAGCCACCGCGCAATATTTTATTGTTGCATTCTGGGGCATCGACATCAAAGTATGAAACGATATAATCAATCTCTTTATTTGCGCACAGTGCGCCGATGTTCTGCATCAGTGGAACAAATTTTTGTATGTATGCCAGATTGAATCCTGGGGTATTAAATATCCACACACCATTGTCTGGGGCGCGGCGATGGTTCGGTGTATCGATGTCTGTGCCATTAATCTGTTTCCATGTGTCGAATGTAAAGTAGTGATTTGATGCACGTGATTTGTTAAATTCTATGGTTCCATCCGGACTGACGAACGCCACCAGTTCATGGTCGTTTGTCGCATAGAATATCGGGCGTGGTGTGAATGCAATGATTGCAACCCCAACTGATGCCAGCACGACGCATAAAATATAGTTTACTTTCATTCGTATTGGTCGCACAAAGATTAAACATAACATTGCGACGATAATGAAACTTAGTGCGATGTTTGACACATGGGGCAGGGTTATCGTGGCCCCAGGCAATTCGGCAATGTACGTCGCCACCGATAAAGTTGTGTCATAGATACTTTCTGCGATATCCAGTGGCCATGTCCACCCAAAACCAGATGTGACAACGCCAACCATGACCAGTGGCATAATCGCCACAGAAAATATCGGCAACAGTACCAGATTCCCAATAATTCCATACAATGGCAAACTGTAAAAGTGCGCGACAACAAACGGCGCGGTGAACAGTGTTGCAACCAGTGACGTCAAAATTGCGGTGTATGTTACTTTTATAATTTTATTACGTGGCATACGCGGGCGCACATCATTCCATAACCAGACCAATCCAAATATTGCGGCAAAAGATAACTGAAACCCAGGCTGCATCACATAGTGCGGATTCATCAAAAAGATTACACAAAACGCCAGGCATACATTCCGCATAGATATTGCGTTACGACCGAATATAAATGCCGCGAATACCAGCGATGCCATCAAGAACGCGCGCACTGTTGCCACGTCACATCCGGACAAGAATAAATAAAACAACAGGCCGCCCCATGCACAAATCAGCGCGGGAATCCGTGCAGGTATTCTGCGCGTAATTGGTGCAATTAATCGGAATATTGTATAAAACACGGCCAGCATCCATGCCGATACCAACGTGATATGAAATCCACTGATTGACCATACGTGCCCGACGCCGGTTGCGGTCCAGATGGGTGTGTCTGTCTGGGGCACCGCGTTTTTATACCCCAGAATTAATGTATCGACCAAGAAAGAATTTGCTGCTTGATGAATTTGATTGCGTAATGTGCTGATACTGTTGCCGTCACCTGGTTCAATAACAGTATACGAATTTATGTAACCTGTGGCGGTTAATCCATTAAAATATGACCATCGGGCATAATCGAACGTGGCTGGTGCGTCGGCACCGCTGGGGCGAAACAGGCCGATTCTTGCGTCAATTACATCGCCGATGTTCGGCGGTACGATATTTGTCCCGCCAGATACGCGAACAATTGCGTCGTCGTCGCCAGCGCCAATGTCGTCGGCATCTATGCGCAGATAAATTCTGGACTTATCAAATGTGTAATCAATATGCTCAACGGTGCCGACGATGTCCAGTCCGTGCATATCCCGCGCAATTTGCGGGGTATTGATTATGTGTGTAAATGTTGCCGCCCAACAAAATCCAAATATAAACAGTGCCACTGCGCGGACCAGTGCGGGTGATTTAAGCACTGCGATGATTGCGCACACAACTGCGCCACATATGCACAGGCATGTATTCGGCTCATATGGAAAATTGAAATACAGCGCCCCACCAAATGCCATCAAGAATGGCACCCACAGAAATGCGTTAACAGATTGATTTTGCAATAAATCACGCATGCAGAAATTATAAGAATTTATTCTGTATCATCCAATGAATTTTTTAATATGCATGCAAAATAAAAAATCCCGCACATGCGGGATTTTCTACAGTCCCAATGCCGTACGATACATTTGGGTCAGTTCGTCCGCCTCGTCCAGTTCATCTGGATCCATTTTGCGCAGACGAATCATTTGGCGGATGTATTTAGGGTCATATCCTGCAGATTTAGCCTCGCTATAAATCTCTTTGATATCGGCGGCGATTGCGGCCGCGTCTTCGTTCAGTTTTTCGATACGTTCAATAATACTGACCAGTTGTTGGTTGTCAATTGCACCGTGGTTTGCGTTTTTCATGGGTGATTTCTCCTTGTCTTTTTGTCAGTGGTATGATATACCATAAAGCGCAAAAATCAAGAAAAACAGAAAGTAAAATAAAGCAGGTTGATTATGAACAGATTTACAAAAATAACGGCGTCTATTGGCCCAAAGTGCGAAGATGAAAAAACATTGCGTCAAATGATTACGGCGGGCGTTAATATGTGCCGATTGAATTTCAGCCATGATACAGGTGACATCCAGGGTAAAAAAATCGACATGATACGCCAGATTTCTGATGAATTGCATACCCCTGTGGCGGTGTTGATTGACCTACAGGGGCCCAAGCATCGAATTGGTAACTTTGCAACCGAAGAAAAATATCCATTAACTGTCGGTCAAAAATTCACGTTTGATTCAGATCCCACGCCTGGGGATGAAACGCGTGTCCAGTTACCTGATGCCGACGTGATAAGATCTTTGCATGTTGGCGACAGAATTTTACTGAATGACGGCAAGATTGAAATGACCGTGGACAGTGTTGCCCCAGATCGTGTGGTTGCCACTGTTGTGCGTGGTGACGAAATTTGGTCGCGTCGTGGATTTAATCTGCCGGATACGGAAATCGCAACAAATGCCCTGACGGCCAAAGACCGGGACGATTTAGAATACGCGATAACAAAAAATCCTGATTGGGTTGCCATATCTTTTGTCCAGCGTCCCGAAGATATCGCCGATGTTCGTGACTTTATTACGGCGCGCACATCGCATCCGATAAAGATTATCGCGAAAATCGAACGACCAAACGCGGTGGCACGTATCGCAGAAATTGCCGCGGCCGCCGATGGAATAATGATTGCACGCGGCGACCTGGCGGTAGAGGTTCCCTTTGAACAGGTTCCTGCGATATCGCGTCACATCATTCGTGAATGCAGAAAGCTGAACAAGCCTGTGATTATGGCAACACAAATGTTGGGGACAATGGTGAACAGCGAATTCCCCACGCGCGCAGAAATCACAGACGTGGCGAACGCTGCGTATTTGCGCACAGATTCAACCATGACGTCCGAAGAAACAACAATCGGTATAAATCCAGTAAATGTTATTGAAACGATGAATCGAATCTTGTCATATGCGGACGGCGATGCGATTGCAAACCCGTACGATTGGTCACGCGTTGAAAACGTGCCTGAAAATGATTGGTCGCGCAGTGTGGCGTCTATGGCGTATTTAAATCGGGCGGCGGCGATTGTGGTCTTTGCACGTGATACGGAAATTGCAACACAAATATCTTGTCGCAAGCCTGATATTCCAATCGTTGCGGTATGCAGTGAAAATTTTGTTGCCAATCAATTGTGTCTGTCGCGCGGGGTATTCCCGTTGTACGACACAGACCTGTTTGCCAAACGTGATGCATTTAATGCGGCGCATCGCTTTGGTGTCACAGATGGCAAGATTGTTATTGTTGATGGTGACAAAATCAGTCTGCGCACATTGGATTAAATTGCGTGCCTCAAAGAATATTGGTGGCGGAAAATCTGTTGACCGCCACCTGTTTTTTTTACTAAAATTATCACCAGGATGAAAGGATTTTGTGCCATTTTTTTTGGGGCGATATTATGTATGTCGGCGGCGTTTGGTGCGGACTATCGCGCGGCATTGGTGGCGGATATGGATACTGGGCGCGTGCTGTACCAGGAAAACGCCAATGACGCAAATTATCCGGCATCATTGACCAAGATAATGACACTGTATCTGACATTTGATGCGTTGGCGCATGGGCGATTGCATCTGGACGATTATCTGATTGTGTCCCAGTCTGCGGCATCGGCATCGCCGGTGAAATTGGGCCTGGCCGCGGGCAGCAAGATAAAGGTCGAAGATGCGATAAAGGCATTGACTGTGTTAAGTGCGAATGACGTTGCCCGTGTTTTGGCAGAAAATTTAAAAGGCGGGATGGAGGGATCATTTGCCACCCTGATGACGCGTGTCGCAAACGAAATCGGGTTGTCGGGAACGAATTTTGAAAATTCGTCTGGGTTGCCGGACGATGATCATCTGTCGACGGCGCGCGATATTGCATTACTGTCAATGGCCGTGTACCAGCATTTTCCCCAGTATTGGAAATATTTTGGTATCAAAACATGGACATATAACGGCAAGACGTATACCAACGGAAATCGTTTGTTGGGTACGTATCCGGGCTGTGACGGCATGAAGACTGGGTACACAAACAAGTCACGATATTCGCTGGTGGCGACGGCGGCGCGCGATGGTCATCATTTGATTGCGGTTGTATTGGGCGCCGAAAGCAAGGATATTCGTGCCAGTGTCGCGACAAAAATGTTAAACAAGGGTTTTGATACACTGAAAAACGGTTCTGCGCCGGTGGTGGTAAACACATACGTTGCGCCGGTTACTGCGACGTCTGGTGCGTCGGCGCAAACATTTGCATCGGCGTACAATGCGGCACGTACGTCGGCGACATCTGGGTACAGTCCTGGGGCAGATGTATCAAACAACGCGCCTGGTAACGCAGGTGTACAATTTGGGGCATTTTCATCGCGCGCCGCTGCCCAGGCCCAGGTTAATAATGTAAAAAATCAACTGGGGGTCAGTGCAGTTATCGAAACGGCGCCAAACGGTATGTTCCGCGTGCGTGCCAATAATTTATCAGAATCTGCGGCACAAAATATACGGTCGCGTGCGGGCGCGGCGGGCATAGACAGTTATGTATTTCATTAAACAGGTATTTGACAAGATATGAATCCGAAAATAGAAAAATTGATTAAACAGTTTGCGCGTCTGCCGCGGTTGGGGACGCGTGCCGCCCAGCGTATTGTCTTGGCATTATTACAGGATAAAACCGGGCGTGCAGAAAACTTGGCGAATGTGTTGATGGATGTGGCCCAGACTGTACGGCCGTGTCCGATATGTGGCGTGTTAACAGATGCAGATGCGCCGTCGTGCGAATTTTGTCGTGATGCCGCGCGTGCCAATGGCCAGTTATGTATTGTGCGTGATTTATCAGATGTTTGGACGTTGGAAAAATCGGCGGTATTTCATGGGCGCTATCATATACTGGGTGGGTTGCTGTCTGGGGTTGCAGGCACGATGCCGGACGATTTGAATATTGCCAATCTGGCAGATCGCATCAGAACTGAAATGATTAGCGAGGTTATTTTTGCACTGCCCAATACGGTCGAAGGCAAAACGACCCAGCATTATGTTATGTCTGTGATTGGTCCGGACGCCACGCCACGTTTTTCTGAATTGGCATCTGGCGTACCGTTGGGCGGGGATTTAGATTATCTGGATGATGGGACATTGTCATTGGCATTTGGGGGGCGCAAGGAATTATGAGTATGAACCAGATTGAATCTTTGCCCCCTGTATCAGAAATGATGCGCGACGCGGGTTTGATTCCGAAAAAGCAATTCGGCCAGAATTTTTTGTTTGATTTAAATTTAACAGGTCGTATCGCACGCAGTGTACCCGATATCGCACATACAGATGTGATAGAGGTTGGACCAGGTCCCGGGGGCCTGACGCGCGCATTGTTGATGGCGGGGGCGCGTCGTGTTATTGCGATTGAAAAAGACAAAACAACGGCGCCGATATTAGACCGGATTGTGGCGGCATCAGACGGGCGCCTGGCCGTGGTTTATGCTGACGCGATGCATACAGATTTTGCATCGCTGGGGGTGACAGAATATGCAATTTGTTCTAATTTGCCGTACAATGTCGGTACGGTATTATTAACAGATTGGTTGATACGTACGGCGCATGGGGCACCGATAACATCTATGACACTGATGTTTCAACGCGAAGTAGCACGCCGCATCGTTGCGCATGTTGGTGATGCAGAATATGGGCGATTGGCGGTGTTGGCATCACTGGTCACTGATGCGCGGATTTTATTTGATGTCCCTAATACCGCGTTTGTGCCGCGCCCACGTGTACAGAGTGCCGTGGTGCAATTGATTCCTGATATGAATAAAATCAAAAAAATCGGTGACATATCACGTGTGGAACAATTGACCGCCAAACTGTTTGGCCAGCGGCGCAAGATGATACGCGGAATAATTCCTGGGGTTGATTGGGGGCGTTTCGGTTTGATGGGTACGGAACGTGCCGAAGATATCGCCCCAGAAACATTTGCGCAAATGGCGGGTGTTTTGATATAATATTCTTGTGGCCATTGTGGGGGAAAAGGAAAGAATGACAGTCGCGATTTTATTATTTTTTGCAATATTATTTGTGTTGATGTGCATACTGCGTATGGCGCGAATTGGTGCACTGGTTGCGTTTTTAATTGCTGGTATAATATCTGGACCATATGTATTGAATTTATTCCAGTTGTCTGATACGTGGACATTCTTGGGCGAACTGGGGATTTTATTTTTGTGGTTCAGTTTGGGGCTGGAAATAAACATGGGGCGCCTGTGGGACATGCGTCGCACGATATTTGGATTTGGCGCGGCCCAGGTTTTAATGGTTGCGGTGATGATGTTTCCGATATTGGCGGGGATAACGCCGTGGTCGATGCTGGGGTGCATAATGGTCGCGCTGTTGTTTGCGATGTCCAGTACGTCCGAAGATATCCAATTACTGACAGACAGAAATCAGTTGAACACTAATATGGGGCGTCAAACATTTTCAATATTGCTGTTCCAAGATTTACTGTCGATACCATTATTGGCAATGCTGCCGGTCTTTGCCGGGAAAAGTTTTAATCTGGGGGCGACGGCAATTGATGTCTTGGTATTGTCTGTGGCATTGATTGTTGGTGTGGTTGTTGTTGGTCGCTTTATATTAAACCCGTTGATGCGGTTGGTTGCGCGCCTGAAATCGCGCGAGGCATTTATTCTGGCCATCATGTTGAACATAGTAATATGGGCTGTGGTGATGGATTTAATCGGATTGCCGGTGGGACTGGGGGCGTTTTTGGCCGGTATGTTATTATCAGAAACAATTTACCAGCACCAGGTTAATGCCGAAATATCGCCCTATGCGATGTTATTTATGGCGTTCTTTTTCATATCGTTGGGGATGGGATTGAATTTACCATTCCTGGGCCAGCATTGGTACGTTGTTCTGGCCGGGGTGGTTGGTCTGGTTGTGATAAAATTTGCCGCGATATTTATTGTTGCGCGTGTGCGTCATGTACCTGTGCCAGATGCCGTAATGATTGCACTGGTTTTGGCCCAGGGGGGTGAATTTGGGTTATTGATGCTGCAGACGATGAAGTCATCTGGGATTGATGCATTGCCGGTTGCGCACCAAGAAATACTGACGGCGATAATAATTGTATCGATAATGTTGACCCCGATATTGTTGGCAATATTTGAATTTTTACGTCGTCATGGGCTGGTGTTATCTGGATACCCGTTGGTATCAATCGATGACCGCAAACACAGTGTGCACCCATCGGTTATTATCTGTGGATTTGGTCGCGTGGGCCAGATAATTGCCCAAATGCTAGAGGCCAAGAATATCCCATACATTGCAATTGATTTGGATGTTAATGCGGTTATGCTGGGGCGTGAACGCGGATATAATGTGGTTTACGGTAACACGAACAGTGATGCTGTGCTGCGCGATTTTGGTTTGGCGCCCCGTCGCACACGTGCGGTTGTAATCGCGCTGGATAATATATCAACGGCACGCAGTACAATACGTACGGTGCGCAGCATTGTCCCGCGGGTCAAGATTTTTGCCCGTGCCCGTAATCTGGCGGACTCGCGCGAGTTACAGAAGCTGAACGTCACCCAAACATTGCCAGAAACCATAGAATCATCATTTATGCTGGGGTCGGGGGTTTTGGCGCATCTGGGGGTACCGGCGGCCAAGATAAATGATTTGCTGGCCGCCATGCGTGCCGATAATTATTCCAGTGTTGACGGTACCATTGCCGACAGGGGCTGATGGCGATGTCAATATTTCCTGTTGCGCGTCAGATTTGTATTTGATTTTATGGGCGGGTACTGTTATATTCTGGGCATATGGGGAAAATTATGAAGCGTAAGTTATTAACATATTTATCGATAATCGTCGGTGCAATTATCCTGGACCAGCTGGCCAAGTCAATACTGTTGTATTTGATAACTGGTGGTGTGCCATTGGCTGGGGCGGCGTGGGATGTTGTGCCGGTACCGTATATGATGATGCGCGTATGCGATATATTTAATATCGTGTTCACGTGGAATCCCGGGACGTCGTTTTCCATGTTCCGCAGTCTGGGCGAAGTGGCCCCCTTGCTTATCGTCGTTGCAACGGGTGCAATAATTGGATTTATTGCGTACTATTTATTTGCGCGCGCCAAACCGTACGAAGGTGTTCCATTGGCACTGGTTGTTGGTGGTGCGATGGGCAATTTGATTGATCGCGTGCGCTTTGGTGCGGTGATTGACTTTCTGGATTTTCATGTTGGTCCGTATCATTGGCCATCGTTCAATGTTGCCGACATGTGTATTGTAATCGGTGTATTTTTATTTATATTAAATTGGTACTTGGCGCGACGTCGTTGCCTGGATTCCGTTAAAAAATAACCAAGGGAATATTTAAATGGTACAGTATCTTGATAAAAGTTCCGGGTTCCGCCAGTGGAACGCCGCACGTGATGCGAACGCAAAGAAATCGCGCCTGGGCGGATTTTTGTGGTGGTTGATATTATTCTTGGCGGCGTGGTGGTTGATGTCATGGTGGATGACGCCGCCCCAGACGACCCCAGATGTGACGGATGCCAAACAGGAAACGGTTGATGTGTCATCAGTCCCGGTGTCTGAAATTGCATCAGAAAATTTAACTGCCCGGGTCCAGGGACTGCGCATATCTGATATAAATTTGTTAAATTATTCTGCGGATGCATCAGATGATGAATCTGGACCGGTGGTATTGCTGGGCGGGCAAGACGCATATGCGTTGGTTGGTATGATTGCCAACGGTACAGATGTGCCGACCCAGACAACTGTATGGAATCAAGACGGCGATAAATATACATGGTGCAACTCTGATGGGGTGGAATTTGCGCGTACTGTGACGATTGATGGGTATATAATATCTGTGGCGGATACGATTAAAAACACGACTGGGGACACGATATCTGTTGCGCCATATGCAGAAATTGTGCGTGCGAACGACATGGCGTCATCGGCCGGCGTATATACTGGGTCGGTTGCGTATGTAAATTCTGACATTGAACACGAAGATTGGCCGCGCATTGCAGATACATCATACGCTTACTCTACGACGAATGGTTTTATTGGTTTTGTGGACCAGTATTGGGAAACGATTGTGTCGGTGGATTCGCCGGACCAAACAATGCGTGTAAAGCCGTTGGGCGATATGTTCCAGGCAGACACGGTGGCATCTGCGATTTCGATTGCGCCTGGTGCGACGGACACGATAACGACGAATCTGTATATGGGGCCGCGTGATTATCGTATTTTGCAATCTGCGGATAAGTATATCAGTGGCTTGGATGACACAGTTGACTATGGATGGTTTTGGTTTTTTGTTCGGCCGATATTGTGGCTGTTGCATATGCTGAATTCGGTTGTAATGAATTACGGTGTTGCGATTATTTTGATGACGTTGCTGTTGCGTTTGGCGATGTGGCCACTGACGCGGAAATCGTATGTGTCCATGATGGCGATGCAGAAGATGCAGCCTGAAATGGCACGTATACAGAAACTGTACGCCAATGACAAGGCGCGCATGCAAATGGAAATGATGCGCCTGTACCAGACGCACAAGACGTCGCCGATGTCGGGATGTCTGCCGATGCTGATTCAGATTCCGATATTCTTTGCATTGTACAAGGCGCTGTTAATATCGGTCCAGATGCGCAGTGCACACTTTTTATGGATATCTGATTTAGCGGCGATGGACCCATACTTTATACTGCCGATATTGATGGGGGCGACGATGTGGCTGCAACAGAAATTACAGACGGCCCAGACACCAACTGGCGCGTCGGGGAATGATGCGGTTGCCCAAACGCAAAAGGTAATGAAGTGGATGCCACTGATATTCACTGTAATGTTTGCATGGATGCCGGCGGGTCTGGTGCTGTATTGGACTGTATCGAACATATTCGGAATCGGCCAGATGTATTATATCAAACGGTTACAGAAATAATTTAACACATTCTGTCCCGTCCGCGCCCCCCCTTGTCGTCATCCCGGCGCAGGCCGGGATCCATTGCGCCGCAGGCACGCTCTTTGTCACCCCGCGGCCCGAGTGTTTGTATTTTGTCACCCCGCGGCTTGACCGCGGGGCCCAGGTCATAGGAGCTGTCGCGCAGCGACACAAATCGCTGTTGTCTGTGCTGACGCACAGAAGTTAAAATACCTGGATCCCGGGGTCAAGCCCCGGGATGACAAGTAGGCAGAACACTGGGGCGCCGTGCCCCGGGATGACACAGAAGAGAAACGCTCGCACTCTTTCTAGAATGATACGTACTTAAGTTCTTTATTTTGCATTTTATTCAAGAAAAAGAAAGGTAATAAACCA
>CALXPA010000023.1 GCA_944390185.1 uncultured Alphaproteobacteria bacterium
GCACATTGGACGCAATAAAAATCCCGGATTTCCGGGAAAATAAAATTAAAAATATTGCCTAATCCAAACGGTGGTTTTTATGGCAACACAGGGGGATGCGATGCGACATCTGGTACACAGTGTAATTTGCGGGTTGTTTGCGATGGTTGTAACTGTATCTGGCGCCTATGCTGACCAGTACAGTACATATCGGGATTTGTTGATGTATTATCAAAGTGCGCTGGCTTCGCAACAAGGATACGAAATTAGGGACAGCAGTGTGGTCCTGCCACAGTGTTCCGGAATACTAGAGACGGTTGTTACATTAAGTACGGTGGGGGCGGACTGGGTAAATTTCTTTTTCCCGGATACGGGTGGTGACCCGGCGGCTATTGATACAGATATGGCGGCAGAGTTTTGTGTTTATGTTTTGGGGCTGCATGACGAAATGACAGATCCGTGTCCGTATCATGATGAAAACGCGTGTTTGCCGTATGCAACTGCTGATGCTGGTGCCGGGATGGATGCCGCGGTCGGATGTATGATGTTTTTGCGCGATTTCAACGAGAATGATATGGGGTTGGATGGCAATGCCCAGGTTATTATGAGTGAAATTCTGGATTATGGTGGAGATATAGTAGGTACCACGAAAGACTATATTTGTAATGGCCAGAGTACTGGTGCGGCGACCGGTGATTTTTGGGCGCCATTACCGTCTGGTACATTGCCCAGTCCCAGACGCGGTTCGCTGGATTCGTGTCAGCGGGTCGATGTTGTTATGCACATAATGTCCCGGATGGGGGCCGTTATTGATGGCATGTGGGAGAGCGTTTTCACTATGGATATGGAAACATTAGCCCAGGCAGTAGCAGAGCCGATATGCTTGGAAAGCGTGGGGTTGCATGAATTATTCAGTATGCAACCGGTGTGTGAAAAAGTTGTGCGCGGCGTTGTTGGACGGTATTGGGCATGCTGGGCGGATCGGTTTGATTCAGCCCAGATGCAAGAGTTGTACCGATGTCGCTATGAAAATGACAAGAAATGTGCATATGATATCATCACGAGTGTGATAGATCGTTGCAGCCAGGAAGGCTATACTACGTATTGCCCAAGTGGAATTACCGCGGCGCCTGTTGATTGTTTAGAAGAAGAGTGGGGCAATTTTGCGTGCCAGGCCTGTGGTGCCCGTGGAAGAATTTCGTCGGATGCCAAAGCATTTATTGACGAGTGTGATTATACAACAATTTCTGGTACAGGGTCTGATTATACGGGCGAGTATGAAGATGAATCGGTCGAGTGTGTTTTTGAATTTTACCCGACGATAACGGCAGATGGGGATTGAGATGAAAAAATTATTTGCGGGCGTGCTGGGCATATTTATGGGGTTTATTGGACCCGCCCATGCGGATGAAGATACCTATAACTATTTATTATCGCAGTATGCTAGCGAGAGTTTCGATTACAAGGTCGTGGTCGAGTCTGATTTGTCGTTGGCCGAATGTTCGGCAATATGGGAAATTTATTTAACATTGCGTTCACTGGGGGCGGGGTGGGTGGATATGTTGTTCCCTGATGCAGGGGGTGATCCGGCACAAATTTTGTCCGAAGATGCGTTCAGATTTTGTGCGGAACAGTTTGGCTTGCATCGCGATACGAAGGAAGAAGTATGTCCATGTTCGCGCTATTGTCAAACATATGATGATTCGTCATTAAATATGGCCGCCGCCCGGGGATGTGCGATGTTGTTCTTGGCCGCGAACGGGGAACATAATGACACATCCGGGTACAGCAGTTATTTGAATGATTTTATGTCGGTGATGCAAGATGCGCTGTATGATGGAACTGATTTGAGCACAGATGATGCGGCGATGTATTTTTGTCGGGGTGATACGAATCATTCTGATATCAGCGAGTTTTGGATTGCGCTGGATTATGAACTGGAGTCGTGCCAGATGATGATTGGTTCTTGCGGTTATCATAGTGTCGGATGCGAACGGGTCGCAACACTGATGCATACGATTGCGCGATTTTGGATTTGGCAGGGCATGAATTACAGTGATTTGTATTCACAAAGATATTATTTATATGACGTTATATGTAATTTGAACCATAGTGATTTTTTGTTGTTTGGCGCCGATTCATCTGCGTGCCAGAATAATATTGATATTATATTGGATAACTTTTCGGGTTGTTGGGATCAGTATTGGAATGATACAACATTCTTAGATGATTTATGGAATAATCGCTATGTACTGGATTGGGATGATCAAGGCCGGCAAGTTCCTGCATCAAATGCGCTGATTTATGATGTTTTAGATACGTGTGCGACAGAATTTCCAGATGCCGCCGCAATATGCCCGGCGTACTGTATGCCGACCAGATGTACGGAGAATTATTGGGGGACATATCAGTGCAGTGAGTGCGGGGTAAATAACAACCAGGCACCAAAGAGCTTTGTTGATGAATGTGCGTCGGGGCTGGGGTTCACGGGGACAAAGTCTGATCGTACGGGTACATTTCAATATAGCGAGACGTGTGAATACGGATTGGTCGGTCTGGGGGCATGATATTCGTGCCACAGGATTCGCGCTGTACCATCCCGTGACGCGGGGCCCCCGCGTTCTTCTTATTTGTCATCCCGTGGCTCGCTCCTCAGTGTTCTCCTTACTTGTCATCCCGCGGCTTGACCGCGGGATCCAGGTGAATTGGCGTCCTGTGCGGCAGCACAGACAACAGCGATTTGTGTCGCTGCGCGACGAGTTAATTAACCTGGGCCCCGCGATCAAGTCGCGGGGTGACAAGGGGAATGGGCGCGAACCGCGGGGTGACAAGAGAAATGCCTGCGGCGCAATGGATCCCGGCCTGCGCCGGGATGACGACAGAGAGGGGCCGCGGGGTGACAAGAATTTACATTAGCTTTCTTTTCCTTGAAAAAAAAAGAACTTAAGTGCATGTAATTCTAGAAAAGGTGCGAGAGTCTCTTTTCTCTGTCATCCCGCGGCTTGACCGCGGGATCCAGGTATTTTAACTTCTGTGCGTCAGCACAGACAACAGCGATTTGTGTCGCTGCGCGACGAGTTAATTAACCTGGGCCCCGGTGTCAAGCACCGGGGTGACAAAAAAGGGGGGCCGCGGGGTGACAAAGGGATGACGGCAGCGGGCGCGCGGGGTGACAAAATAAAAACACTCGGGTCGCGGGGAGGGGGCAATGAAAAAATCCCGCCGGTGGCGGGATTTTTGTATAACGTGTCCAGCGATTATTCCGCTTCGTCCAGTGCACTTTCAATTTGTGCCGCTGGGATCGCGCCCGGGAATGCCTGTTCGCCGATAATCAAGAACGGTGTTCCGCTGATGTCAAAGCGTTGTGCCATTTCACGAACGTTTCTCAATTCGCGGGCAACGACGTCGCTGTCCATATCTTTCTTTAACTGTTCTGTATCCAGACCAGCTTCTTTGGCCATCTTTATCACGTTGGCTTCTACTTTTTCTGCCAATTTAGATTGATCTTTCAAATCTTCGGAAGTGTAGAATTCACGTGTCATCAACATGTCTGTCAATGCGGCGGCCTTGTCCTTGTCCTGCATGTTTGCAGCGATCACTGCACGTGCCGGACCATCAGACAATGCACCGTGTATCGAGAAGTTCTTGATTACAACGCGTGTGTCATCGCGATCTGCCAATACGCGTTCCAGTTCACCATGTACGCGGCGGCAATATGGGCAAGAGAAGTCTGTCCATACATAAATCGTCTTTTTCGCATCGCGGTTACCCAACACTGGGGCGTCACGCATCATCTTGTCCCCTTCGGAACGGACGTATTTGCGAATTTGTTTGTTCTTTTCAGCCTGTTGCTGTTCCTGCATACCATTGACCATTTCCTGAACGATCAGCGGATTCACAGCCGTCAAGTAATATGGCATGTACAGGCGGCACACACTGCCCGCGATCAGAATAATGGCAATTAAGTTAATGCATTTGCCCATCACAATATTCCCAGCCGATGGTTTTTTGCCGTCCGTCTTCGGCAGTAACATGCCGCCAAACAAAAACAACAGAATACCAACAACCAGAACCAAGATTGTCCAAGTCATAGTTTTCTCCTTTGTCTGTTGAACGGTGTTAGCATAAACAAAAAAAAGAACTTAGGCAAGGAAAATAAATCGCTTTTTTTCAGTTTTTTATCAGTTTGCGCGCAATTGGTAGGTCGGTACCCATTGTCATGCAGATCTGTTCAATAAATCGACGTGTCGTATCCAACGTCAGCGGCAGTTTATATAACCTGGGGGCGTATGGGGCGCCGCACTGTTCGCATATTGCGCGGCCGGTGCGTGGGGATATGTATGCCAAATTATCATGGGTGCCGCACGAACCACATACCCCCAGGTTCAGTCCGTACCCCAGTTCACGTAATAATTCTGATTCCCAGTGCAGGTACGCATCAATCCTGGTCGGGCCAATCAGATTTTCCATCAGTTGCAGTGTTTCTGTGTACAAGTGTTTATATTGTTCGCGTTCTGGTAACAGTTTCGCAACCAAGGCAAATGCACTGTTCATCAGTCCCAGTGCGTCTGGTATGCCCATCAACGCGGTTGATGCGTTACGTCCGGATTCCCAATGAAATGTCCCCAGCTGGGAATCCAGGCGGGCGTTCCATGATACTGTGCCAATCTGGGCCACCAGTGGACGGTTCTTGCGCGCAATCTGGCTGGCACGCATGATGCCACACATCACACCATAATCATACGTAAAAACACGCGCCACGGAATCGCGTTCGCCAAACGGATGCAAATTTACTAAAATTCCCACAGATTCCAGTTGCATTTATTCGGATTATATATCCAGATGGCGAAAAAATACAGCCAAAGATTATATGGACATACGGCTGGCAATCTGTTGCTGGACATATTCGTCTTCGCTGTTGTACAGCGGCCATTCGGATTCAGCCAATTCACGCATAGTGGTCAACGGTTGGTCCAAACGTGCGCGATACAGCCACATGTTTGACATTACGCGTTTTATATAGCTGCGCGTTTCGTACGTTGGAAAACTTTCTATATACAGCAGTGGGTCGTATGTCTGGAACATTTTTTCAAATTCAACCAGTGTACCCATTCCGGCATTGTATGCCGCCAGCATTTTTATAATGTTATTATTTATGTTCGGGTGTGCCAATAAATCGACAATGTATTGTTGCCCCAGGAACATATTGTGTTCTGGGTTCGACATATCGATGTCGGATATGTTAACCTTGTTCTCGCGGGCGACGCGTTTTGCGGTTCCGGGCATTATCTGCATCAGGCCGTTCGCGCCCGCCCCAGATTTTGCGTTGGTGCGAAAGCCGCTTTCTTGTTTCGTAATTGCCAACAGCAAGGCGCGATCAATTGACCAACCGCCCATCGGTTCCCAATCTGGCAATGGATATTGCGCAGAATATATGATGTCATCATCAATTTCCAGAATCCCCCGGTCCTGTATCAGACTGGATGCCTGGATTGATACCCGCGGCAATCCGTACGCGGTCGCCACGGAATTAATTGCGTGCAGGACGCGGTCAGAAACCTTTGGCGTAATCATGTACTTTAAATATAATTCGGCGCGTTCTTTTTGTCCGACCTGTAACAGCCCCAGCGCAATTTTCCCGTATTTTGTTTCGCGCAGTTCGTCAATATCTTCGTCTGTTATATCTTGTTCAAAGAATTCATACTTTGGCGTGTGGCCCAACATCATAGATGCCAGTGCACCATAAAATGCCATCGGGTGTGCGGCCGCAATTTTCCAATATTCTTTGGCGGCACTGCGATCATCGTTTGCATCAGCCGCGCGACCGGCCCAGAATGCAGCCTCGGTCTTGCGGGCATTGTTTATCTGGTCCAGGTCCAGAATCGCACTGAAATATTTTTGGCTTTCGTCAAATTTTTCTTCTTTGTAATACAGCAACCCCATTGCCCACAGACCGTATTCTGATTTTGCGTCTGATGCGACAAAGCCCCACTTTTTCGCCAATTCAAATTCGCCGTTTGTGTAGTATATAAATGATAGCCGGCCCGCCAAGCGCCCATAGTCAGATTCTGTTAATTTGCGTTTAAATGTCGAATCTTCCAGTATCAGACGGGCGCGCTTTGTTGAACCACTGCGGATTGCGCGTTTGAATTGGTTGATTTTTGTTGCGGTATCGCCGCTGTATTTTTTTTCTGTCCATGTTTCAGACTGGGCCGTTTCGATAGATGCGCCGCCCGTTATGGTGCGCGGTACGTATGCGTTACGCACCGTGGCTTGCTTTATTTTGGCCAATTTTACCATGCGTTCGGCGCCCGGCATGTCATAGTATTTATCCATCCATGCCACCAGTTCTTTGCCACGGGTGCGATAGGTGTCGGATATATAACGCTGGTACAGAACTTCATTAATCAGCAATGGATTATTCAATTGTTCTTGCAGTTTTTGCGCCGCGCTGATTTCTTCGGCGTCTTGGAGTAAGAATATTTGTTCATACAGGCTGGCGTCGCCATCAGACAGTATGTCCAAATCCGGGACATCTGCGCCAATCGCGCCAATTGGCAATAGTATTGCTATTAAAAATGTGAATATTTTTTTCATGTTGTTTTTCAAAATAGTGATGTTTTTGGCAGTGGACACGCGGCTGTGTTATCATCTGCCTCTGGTATTTGGTCCAAGATTTTCTTGAAATCCGAAATGCGTGAAAATTTACGATATACCGACACAAAGCGCACAAACGCAATCGGGTCCAAATTTAACAGTGAATCAGAAACCATCTGGCCAACCAGTGCGCTGCTGACCGTGTCATCGGCGGTTTCGGTTTCCAGTCTGCGATGAATTGATGTTACCAGTTTTTCAATCTGTTCATCGCCGACATCGCGATTGCGACACGCCAACTTTATGCTGCGCCGCAGTTTTTCACGATCAAACGCCTCCAGCTTGCCGCTGTTTTTGCGCACCATCAAATCGCGCATTTGAACGCGTTCGACCGTGGTGAATTTCGCCCCGCATTGATTGCACACACGACGGCGCCGAATTATGGCATCTTCGGTGTCGGGGCGGGAATCTGTGACCCGGCTGTCAGTAGAATTACAGTACGGACATCTCATAACCTGTACAATAGCAATCAAAAAACGGCCTGTAAAGCATAATTTGCAAATCTGCCACGGGGCAAAAAATTGCTTTTTTATAAAAATCAAGTGATTTATTTGTGTCAACGTCTGGTGGCGTAACTTTTTCACAGGGGGATTTTGTGATACAATATATCCCAGAGACCGAGAGAGATTTATGAACAAGTATCTGAATCAAATTTTAACCGGCGATTGTGTTCAAGTTATGCGTGATATACCGACGGGATCGGTCGATGCGGTTTTTGCAGACAGTCCGTATAATCTGCAGCTGGGGAATAAAACGTTGTACAGACCCGAAGATCAAACCGCCGCCCGGGCGGTACGTGATGCATGGGATGCGTTTGACAGCCCGGCGGCCTATGATGAATTTACGCGTGCGTGGCTGGCGGAATGTCGGCGCGTGCTGAAGCCAGATGGGGCAATGTGGGTCATCGGCAGTTATCATAATATTTTTCGGGTCGGGGCAATTTTGCAAGATTTGGGATTCTGGATATTGAATGATATTGTATGGGTCAAGACAAACCCAATGCCAAATTTTCGCGGTACGCGTTTTACCAATGCGCACGAGACACTGATATGGGCCACCCCGCGCAAGACAGGAAAGTATACGTTTAATTATGAAACAATGAAAAAACTGAACGGCGGCAAACAAATGCGGTCGGATTGGGATATTAATATCTGTCTGGGGGAAGAACGGGTCAAGGACGCCGACGGGAAAAGTTTGCATAATACGCAAAAGCCGATGGATTTGTTGCGGCGTGTGATATTGGCGTCGACCAAGCAGGGTGATGTCATACTGGATCCGTTCTTGGGCAGTGGTACGACCGCCGCAGTGGCCAAGGAACTGGGGCGGAACTTTATCGGAATCGAACGCGAGGCAGCATATGTCGCCGCGGCACGTGCACGTGTTGATGCGGTGCAGCCGATTGATTTGTCGGAAATAGAGGTTGCCGCCCCCAAGCGTGACGAGATACGCGTGGCGTTCAAAGAATTGATAGAGGCAGGGTTGCTGTATGTCGGACAAACGTTGGTCAGTCCGCGTGGTGAACGTGTTATGATTACGCGTGACGGTATGTTGACACATTCGCTGCATGGCAAGGCGTCAATTCACGTTATGGCCGCGCGTTTGCAACATTGTGTCAGTTTTAATGGATGGGATTATTGGTCCGCGCAAAAGCGGGATGGTTCGTTGGTGCCGATTGATGAACTGCGCAAGTATGTGCGTAATGTCAAGCGCGATATGAAAAAGGTTGCATAAAAAATCCCGCCACGGCGGGATTTTTTTATTACCGTGTACGTTGAAACAGCGCGGCGATACGTGCCCGTATTTGTTCTGGGATAGACGGCTTTTGTAGGCGTTCGGTGCGCTGCAGTGCGGTTATTCGATTGCATATTGCGTGATATGTGGCGTCGTTTGCATGCAGGTCTTGTAAATATGCAACCAAATCGTGCAGTACGTGTGTTGTATATTCATATTCGTTGTTAATGTTTTCTTGGGGAACGGCGGCGCTGTCGCGACGCTGGTTATAATGGCGCAGCATTTGCAATACGCGATTGTTATATTCTATTCTGGATTGTGCGGCGTCATATGCATCCTGCATTATGTCAATATGTCTGGCCAAACGTTGGCGTTCAATTAAATGATATCCTGGTGTCATATTTTTTATCTCTTGTATTTGTTATCTGGGGTTATTATGACACATAAATAAAATTTGTCAATGGTTCTCTGGGGTTGTTTTTTTATGACATGATACCTATATACATGATAAATTCGCGAATCGGGTTTTTGTGTGATATAGTTTACAAATGTAATAAAGCGAGGTTTTGAATATGGCATTAATACCCATGGTTATCGAAGAATCACCACGCGGTGAACGTTCTTTTGATATTTATTCCAGATTGTTACGTGACAGAATTGTTATGGTAAACGGCCAGATTGAACCAAATATGGCAAATTCAATCGTGGCCCAGCTGCTGTTCTTGGAATCTGAAAATCCAAACGCAGACATTTCGATGTATATTAATTCGCCCGGGGGCGACGTGTCGGCTGGTTGGGCAATTATGGACACGATGCAGTATATTAAATCGCCTGTGTCGACGATTGGCATGGGACTGGTTGCGTCGATGGGGTCTGTTTTGTTGGCGGCGGGCGCACATGGCAAGCGTTTTGTTCTGCCGAATACCCAAATTATGATACACCAGCCGATGGCCGGGGCCGAAGGGCAAATTACCGATATGGAAATTCGTATGGCCCAATATCAAAAAAATAAAAAAACGCTGATTAAGCAAATGTCACAGTTCACAGGACGTAAGGAAAAAGAACTGTTTGATGCAATGGAACGCGATAATTGGATGTCGCCGGACGAGGCCAAAGATTTCGGTCTGATTGACGATGTGTTAAAGCGTAAATAATTTTATCTGGATCTGTGGGGGATATGTAGATATGAGTGACGATAAAATAAAATCATCGGACGCCAGCCAGGCAAACGCCACGCCGCAATTCTGCAGTTTTTGTGGCAAGGCCGTGTACGAGGTAAAAAAACTGGTCAGTGGACGAAACGTCTGTATTTGTGACGAGTGTATAAATCTGTGCAATGATATCATGGCGGATGATATGCGGGCAGATGTCGATCGTGAACGGGCCAAGTTGCCAACACCGCGCCAGATTTATGATTTCTTGAATGAATATATTGTCGACCAGGATGATGCAAAACGCACACTGGCGGTGGCGGTGTATAATCACTATAAACGTCACAGTGTGGCCGATGCGTCGCGGGTGGAAATTCAAAAGTCTAATGTGTTGCTGATTGGGCCGACGGGTACGGGCAAGACCTTGTTCGCGCAAACGTTGGCGCGGATATTGGATGTGCCGTTTGCAATTGCAGATGCCACCACATTGACCGAGGCTGGATATGTCGGTGACGATGTGGAAAGCGTGCTGACGCGATTGTTGCAAAACGCTAATTTTGACGTTGAACGCGCTGTGCGTGGAATTATTTATATAGATGAAATTGATAAAATTGCACGCAAGTCTGAAAATCCATCGCTGACACGGGACGTATCTGGCGAAGGTGTTCAACAGGCGCTGTTGAAACTGGTCGAAGGAACCGTCGCGAATGTCCCAGCGGGTGGGGCCGGGCGCAAACATCCGGGCGAGGCAACAGTACAACTGGATACATCAAAGATTCTGTTTATTTGTGGCGGGGCGTTTGACGGACTGAACAAGATAATTGGCGCCCGTTCGAATGAACGTGCCGGCATCGGATTTGGGGCAAACGTCGAATCGAAAAAAGATCGGGAATCTAAAAATTACCTGGGGGATGTGCAACCGTCAGACTTGGTGAAATTCGGCATCATTCCGGAACTGGTCGGGCGATTGCCGGTGATTACAACACTGCAAGATTTAGACGAAGATGCATTGGTTAAAATTTTGACAGAACCCAAGAACGCAATTGTTCGTCAGTATGCGGCAATGTTGGACATGGACGGCGTAAAGTTGACGATTACAGATGACGGATTGCACGAAATTGCCAAAATGGCGGTGGCGCGCAAGACGGGTGCACGTGGATTACGCAGTATACTGGAAAAGATATTACTGCAACCAATGTTTAATGCCCCAGACCAGGCAGACTTGGCAGAAATCGTAATTGACAAGGATGTTGTGGCGGGGAAAAAGGCACCTGTTGAAATTCTGCGCGATGCGAAAAAAGTTGCCTAGGTAACGGCATCGGACCACGGGGCCATTTCGTATTGCAAAAAAA
>CALXPA010000024.1 GCA_944390185.1 uncultured Alphaproteobacteria bacterium
ACTGCGACAAATTGGTGCAACCCGCGCAAACCGTTCGCCATCCGGACGCGCCCGGTTGTCCATTGCCGCACTTTCCAATGTGCGCATGGATGTTGTGCCAACCGCAATTACACGCGACGCATTATTTATTATATCGGCCTGGGCCGGTGTGATACAGCACCATTCACTGTGCATTTTATGTTCGTTCAAGTTTTCTGTTTTTACCGGCATCCATGTGCCCGCGCCGACATGCAATGTAATCTTTACAATTTTTGCGCCACGCCGTTCGATTTCATCCATCAATTCGGGTGTAAAGTGCAACCCTGCCGTCGGGGCCGCCATCGACCCCAGTGGGTCGGCGTACACCGTTTGATAGCGTTCGCGGTCTGCGGTTTCGGCGTCGCGCTTCATATACGGGGGCAGCGGCATTTTGCCGACCACGTCCAAAACCGCAAATAAATTTTCGCAATTAAATTCCAGTTTCAACCCACTGTCATCGCCACGTTCCAGTACGCGCGCGGTTGTACCGTCGGTCAACGTCAGAATTTCACCAACGGGGATTTTATTAAATTTCTTGCACAGTCCCCACCATACTCTATCATTTTCCGCCGTATGCAATGTTATTTCGTGCATCGTACCGCGTGAATCCGTTGCATCAAAGCGCGCCGGAATCACACGCGAATTATTAAAAACGACCACATCGCCGGGTTGCAGATAATCCACGAAATCGCGGATATGTTTATCAGCCAATTCGCCCCCACGCACAACCAGCATGCGGGACGCATCACGTTGCTGCAGTGGGCGCGACGCGATTAATTCCGGCGGTAATTCAAAGTCAAAATCAGATGTGTGCAACATAATATTAATAACTATTTCTTGAATTCCAGACCCTGGTCTGTGTAATTTTCGGCCGTGTCTTCCCAATTCGGCTCGACCCGCACAAACAGGTGCAGACGTGCATTAACGCCCCACTGATTCTGGATATCACGACGTGCATCTGTGCCAATCTGTTTCAGTTGCGCACCACCACGCCCGACAACAATCTTTTTATGCGCGTCGTTCTGGACCGCGATTTTCTGATAGATGTCCAGTACCCCATCGTCGTCCACGTCCACATGTTCTGTTATAACGTTGATATGGTACGGCAATTCTTGGTGAATGTATTTATAAATCTTTTCCCGCGTTAATTCTGCCAGGTACAAGTTATCTGGAACATCTGTTGCATCATGCGCATCAAACAAGTATGGCCCCGCCGGCATAACGTCCGCCAGTGCGCGCAACATTTCATCCACACCATCGTTTTTCAACGCAGATATCATAAAAATCGCGCGCGGGTGTGCCAGTTCATTTATTTGCGCCGTCAACGGTAATAAATCCAGTTTAGATACTGCATCAACCTTGTTCAATGCGACAAACAGATTTTTATGGTTGGCAATTTTATCAATCAACGAACGAACCGTGTCTGTTATACCCTTGCGCGAATCAATCACCAGCAAAATCGCATCCGCATCAGACGTTGCATCCATCGCCGCCCCAACCATGGCACGATCCAGCCGGCGCGATGGCCGAAATATTCCCGGCGTATCGACAAAAATCAACTGGCGATTATTTACCATCTTTATCGCCCGCAGATTTGTGCGTGTGGTTTGCACCTTGTGCGATACGATTGACACCTTGCGCCCCATAATTTGATTTATCAGGGTGCTCTTGCCCGCGTTCGTCGGGCCCACAATTGCAATAAATCCAGAATAAGTATCAGTCATGCCACAACAATAGCACACAAAAAGCAAAAGTGAACAAAAATGTTATCCCGGGGGCAATGCCTGGGCGGTACCGCACAACAGTCAAACTAATGCGCCGCCAGGTGCAATACAATGCTGACGATGAAAATCAGTGTAATCACCGCCAATATAATCCGCGATGTACGATGACTGTGCGCACCATGACACTGGTCACAATCACAGTGACAATCCCGCAGCACCAAATACCACGACAGGCCCAGCATCAGACCAGAAAACACAAACAGCCATGGTTCTATCCAGTGCGGGATGTATTCTGAATGCGCAAATTCAGGCGCGACCAATCCGATTACAGATAATACAATTGGCAACACACAGCAAAACAAGTGTGGCAGTAAACTGGCAATGATTCCGATTTTTATCGCTTTATTTTTCATATCTAAACCCCCGCTGCGGTTCGAGCCTTTGCCACAGGTTCGCTTCCTGTTGGCATCCCCAACAGGAATGCTGTGCCACCTGGCAAAATTGCACGGTCGTGCAACCGGCGTACTGCCGTCCGCCTTTTTGCTGCGGTTCGAACCTTTGCCACAGGTTCGCTTCCTGTTGGCATCCCCAACAGGAATCGAACCTGTATCAAGGGTTTAGGAAACCCCTATTCTATCCAGTTGAACTATGGGGACAACAGGTTGTATTTTATTCACAGATTTTAATATTGCAAGTTCTAATCGCGATATGTATAATACCCCACAGTCAAAAAATAACAGGAAGGGGATTAAAGCATATGGGAAACAGACTGATTGGTTATGGGTCATACCTGCCGGAACGTATCGTTAATAATTTCGACCTGGAAAAAATGGTTGATACATCGGACGAATGGATTGTGCAACGCACAGGCATGCGTGAACGGCACTTTGCGCGCGACGATGAAAGCGTGGTGGATATGGCAACAATCGCGGCGGCACGCGCCCTGGAAAACGCAGGCATAACAATTAATGATATTGATATGGTAATCGTTGCAACAACCACACCAGAACTGGACTTTCCGTCCGTCGGGGTCCAGGTGCTGGGGCGACTGGGGGCGACAAACAATGCGCCGGCGTTTGATGTGCGCGGGGCGTGTACGGGATATATATATGCGCTGCACTGTGCACGGGCATTTTTTACCGCCGGCATGCATCAACGCATAATGCTGATTGGGGCGGAAAAGATGTCGCGTTTTATCGACTGGTCTGACCGCAGTACGGCGGTATTGTTTGGCGACGGCGCAGGCGCGTTGATATTTGAACATTCTTCGTCCAGTTATTCTGGGATTATTGATACGGTCGTAATGTCTGATGGCGGGGAATTTGAAATGCTGCACGGGACACCAGATCACCATATAATCATGAATGGCCCAGAAACATATAAAAAGGCCGTCAGTCTGATGCCCCAGGCCGCCAATTACATAATGGAACACGCCGGCATAACCGCAGATAATGTGGATTGGATTGTCCCACACCAGGCGAATCTGCGCATCATTCAAAGCGGTGCCCAACGGCTGGGATTTCCGCTGGAAAAAATATTGGTCACGGTGGACAAACATGCAAATACCAGTGGGGCGTCTGGGGTACTTGCATTATCGTACGCATTTGATAATAATATAATAAAACGCGGGCAACTGGTTCTGTATCCTGCATTTGGCAGTGGTCTGACATGGGGTGCCGCACTAATCAGGGTGTAAGAAATGGCAACAATTACCAGAAATGATTTTGCAAATCGCCTGCGCGAACGTTACGGATTAACAACCGCCGATGCGTTCAAGTTGGTTGATATTATATTCGAAGAAATTCGCGAATCGCTGATTCATGGTGAAGAGGTTAAGTTCGCCGGATTCGGCAGTTTTAAAATCTTGGCAAAGCCCGAACGTATGGGACGCAACCCCAAAACAGGTGACGCGGCGGTTATAACCGCCCGGCGGGTGGCATCGTTTCGCCCCAGCAACGAATTCAGAAAACGCGTTGCAAAAAAATAAAAAACAACAGGCACAATAACTGTGCCTGTTTTCTTATTTAATAAAAACAAAAAAACGGGGACATGCCCCGTTTTTATTAAATACTGTCGGCATTTATCCAACGACCATTCTGCAACAGTCCTGGGGCCATGCCTTCGTTGCTGCGCAATGCATCAATAACACGACGCGCATTCGCCGCATCCAGGTTCACAATACGAACCTTGTACAAATCACCTTCGTGAACGACGACCGCGTTACCGTACGCACGCATACGGGCCGCCAATGAATCCGCACTGTCCTGGGCATAGAATGCCGCAATCTGGACACTGTAATCGCCAGTTGTTGTCGGCGCCACAGTTGCACCAGGGGCCTGGGTTGTTGTGATAACAGTTGTTTCAACCGTTTGTGCCGGCTGGGTCACAACGGGGGCCGCTGTTGCCGGTGTTGTTGCGCCAACCGTCGCATTCTTGACCGCAATTGATTCATCGGCCAAAACCTGGACCTGGACCTTGGTCTGGCCATTCATGCCAATTGCACGGGCCGCCGCTGGCGACAAATCCATAATACGCGTATTCACAAATGGTCCGCGATTGTTAACACGTACAACCACCGATTGCCCATTGTCCAGATTTGTTACGCGCGCAATTGTTGGCAATGGCAACGTCTTGCTGGTGGCGACCATCTGGCCCATGTCAAACACTTCGCCATTGCTGGTTTTGGTGCCGTTCAATTCCGCCGGAATTATGCCTGCCATACCAGTTTGATTATATGTCAAATCTTCGACAGGAATATACTGTACATCTTCGACCTTGTACGCACTGCCGACATAGTATTTTGGCGCCGGCGCCAACAAATACGCATTGTTCAATGACTGGGCATTATCCGTCGTAATCAGTGTTTCTTCGCCAAATCCGTCGGCATTGTATCCGTTTACCGTGCTGGTGTCTGTCGTGCTGAGGTCCGTGCACCCCACCATTACAGTCGCCAAGACCGCCAATGATATTACTTTTTTCATTATGGGACTCCTTACATTCTTTATAAGAAGATTTTATCACATATAAATCCCACTTTCAACTGTAATTTGACTATATTTTCCGGTCAATCAGATACGCAATCGGCAGGTATATTATCCCATACACCCCAATCGCCACAAACAGCATAAATATATTCATTATCGGTACAAACCACAGTCCCGCCCCCATAATAATCGCCAGCGCAAAAAACGCCAAAATTGCCCGGCGCGTCCGTGGTTCTGTATGCACCAACGCACGACGACGACACGCGCGTCCCAACAGATAGTTTTTCAAATACCCACTGGCCACGATGCCCACAGGAATCGCCAAATACCCAATGAATGGGAACGCCGCGACATATATTACCGCCGCCACCGCCAACGATATCATACTGGTCTTGACCGGGGTTCGGACATCCTGGGACGCGTATAGAGTCTTGCTGTAAATCTGGCTGATCATCATGGCAGGCAATACCAATACCTGAATCATTATCGCAATCGCAACCGCGTGCGTAGATTCTGGGGTCCATGCGCCATATTCAAACAGGTAACGTATTATCGGTTCTGCCAATACAAACAGCCCAACAACACACGGCACAATAAACATCATTGATCGACGCATAGATGAATTTTGCTGGATATACACACTGCGCATATTATGTTCGGCCATCGCGTTCGATATCGATGACATCAGCACCGTCCCCACCGCCAATCCAATCAACGCAAACGGCAACTGGACCATGCGGTCAGAATAATACAACCATGATACCGCCCCGCTTTCAAAACTGGCAACCAGGGTGCCAACAATGATGGTTATTTGATAAAAGCCGTTGCCAACAATGCTGATTCCCAGGCGCTTGAACATACTTTTTATCCCAGGCGTCCAACGCGGCACAACCAGGCGCAGTCCAAAATGATGCCGCCGGATACGGTGCCACAATATCCCGAACTGGATAATCCCGGACAGCACAACAGTAAATGCCATTATGTACAAAATTGTCGTCGGGGCAAAAAATGCCGCCAGCAACAGTGCACCTATCAACATTACGTTCAGCAATACCGGCATAAACGCAACCAGCATAAACCGTGAAAACGCGTTCAAAATAGCCGACAAAAACGCCGATGCGCATATGAAAATCACATACCAGAACATTATGCGCGATATCACGACCGTCTGCTGCATCTTGCCCGGGTCATCTGCAAATCCAGGGGTCAAAATCCACACCACCAACGGCATGAAAATCTCGAACAAGATTGTTATGCCCAACAGCACAACCATCAACCAAGAAAATACATTCTTGGCAAAGTTTGCATCTTTCTTTTTATCCGTATACATCGGAATAAAAATCGACGACAGCGCCCCTTCGCCCAGTAAATCGCGAAACAGATTCGGTAACTTGAATGCCGCCAAGAATATGTCTGACAGCCGCCCTGCCCCGAATACGTGCGCAATCAATAAATCACGAAAAAAACCAAAGACGCGGCTGACCCCCGTCATAACACCAACGCCGAAAATATGTTTGCCTAGATTCATGGTTTCGATTATACTCACGTTTGAACAATAAAATCAAGACAGGATTACACAAATGAAAAAACTGTTTATTTTTACAGGATTATTGGCGTTTTTGGCGGGATGTGCGGGGTCTGATACGGATGTTGAACCAATGCAGCCGCTGGCCCAGATATACGAAAATGCGTACGCAGAATTTAATGACGAAGACTATGAATCTGCCGCGGCCGAATTTACCAAGGCTGAAACCCAATATCCGGCCAGTCCATGGGCCGCAGATGCATTGGTGATGGCGGCATATTCATACTATATGGACGGTGATTTTGCCGGGGCGATATTGGCGGCGGATCGATTTATGCGCTTTCATCCTGGGCATCCAGATGTGCCCTATGTATTGTACTTGCGCGGGATGTGCTATTACCGCCAGGTCAGCGATGTCCGTCGCGAACCCGGGATGTCAGCATATGCGTTGCAACAATTTCAGCAACTGGTGGACAGATTCCCCAATTCTGAGTATGCGAAAAATGCAGAAAATAAAATCTTGATTCTGAAAAATTATATCGCTGGGAAAATGATGTATTCGGCACGCAATGATATGGCACGCAAAAACTGGCCCAGTGCGATTTCGCGTCTGCAGTCGGTCATACAAACGGCCCAGGAAACAGTCATGACACCCGAAGCGCTGTACAGATTAACCGAATGCTATACCGCAATCGGATTGCCAGAACAGGTGCATGGATATGCCGATATGCTGCGGCTGAATTTTCCTGGGAACGAATGGACAAAGAAACTGGATAAAGCAGCCGGGGATTTTGAATCTGGGACCGATAAACAAGAATGAAAAAACTGTCTGATGGCGATATCGATAAAATGGCGACGGCGACATTTGTCCCCGATGCAGACGCGGTACGTCGACGCGTACGCGCAGACTTGAAACTATCCCGGCGAATTGCACCCATGGACGCACCAACGCCGGCACATGTGACGCTGGATTTACATCAAAAAACCGAAGAACAATCATGGACTGCGATTATGGCGTTGGCCACATCAGGTGTGCGAAACGCCACAATCATCACAGGCGCCAGCGGAATATTAAAAATAAAATTTCAACAATGGGCACGTGACAGCCTGTTGGCCCCATACATCGCATCTGTGGCCCCGATTAATAACGGCAGCTTTGCGGTAAAATTCAAACGGAAATCAACAGCGCACTAAATCCGGCCAACCATGCCCGTGGGATCAATATATTCACCGTTATACTTTATGGCATAGTGCAAATGTGGCCCGGTACTGCGCCCTGTGTTACCGCTGTATGCCACAGGACATCCCGCCTGGACATATTCGCCATCTTGGACCAACGCGGTGTCCAAATGACAATACACCGTTTCAAAACCATCCGCGTGCGCAATACGCACCCCATTGCCACATGACGCATCCGTCCATACCGACGCCACCGTCCCAGCCGCCGGCGAAAACACAGTCGTCCCCTGTGACGCTGCAAAGTCAATCCCTTTGTGTACAGAACGATTACCTGTCACAGGGTGAATTCGTTCGCCATACGCCGACGTAACCCGTGGTTGCCCCACCAGCGGTTCCCCAAACGGCACTGTCTGCAGCGGCGAAATCGCGTTTTGACGCGGACTGCACGTCGGCACCGCGTAACTGACCGACGGCTGGGACCAATCAGCCGGGGGCAGCGATGCATATGCGCGCGCTGTATTTTCGGTCAACCGCGCCAAATCTTCGGCAATTGTTATCCCCGGATATGCACACCCTGATATACACCGCCCGGTGTCATCATACTCGGATTCCCATGGTTCGTACCCCGCCGCCAACAGGACAACCCGCTGGGAAAATGTCGTGTCGTGCGCAGTATCCGGAAAAGACGCAGGACGCAACAAACTGGCCCCGTGGGCGGCACTGCAAAAAGAAAGAGCAAGAATAAAGTATTTGGCTGTGCGGTTCATATCGTGCTGATTATATCAAATTTTGCACAACAAAAAAATATTTTTCATGACGCGTGTGATTTTTTGTTTATAATGTGTCCAAATATATAATCCCAGGAATACCCAGTATGAAAAAAATTAAAACAGTATATGACCATATCCGCAGCAATAATATCAAAACAATTGCACTGGTAATATCTTTTCCGTTGATATTTATCGCATTAATCTTTCTGTTTACGTGGATTGTCGTTCCGGCCCAGGACGCGTTCCAGGTCGCCATTAACGTCGCAATTCCGACATTTATCGCGTGTGCAGTCTGGTTGCTGATTTCATGGGCGTTTGGCGATTCTATGATGCTGCATTCCGCACATGCGCATGAAATATTTGATACAGATACAGAAAATCGCGAAATATTTCGCGCAGTTGAAAATGTTGCGATTGCCGCCGGATTGCCGCGACCACGCGTGTATATTATTGATGATGATTCTATGAACGCGTTCGCCACCGGGCGCAGTCCGCGTGACGCATCCGTCGCGCTGACCCGCGGGATTATTAAAAAACTGGACAGACTGGAACTGCAAGGCGTTATCGCACACGAAATGGCACATATTGGAAATCGCGATATCAGACTGGACATGATGCTGATAACCGGGGTTGGGGTCACAGTGTTTGCCGCAGACATGATTTTTCGTTTGGCCTTTGTCAGTGGCGGGAACAGCGAAGATAATAAAAACAGCAGCGCCGCTGTATTGCTGATGGTGTGGATGGCGTTTATGGTATTTAATTGGATTATCACCCCAATATTACGCATGGCAATTTCACGTAACCGCGAATACGCGGCGGATGCCACCGGCGCCCAGATTACACGCAATCCAATGGCACTGGCATCGGCACTGCGCAAGATTACGACTGATTCACGGGTGGAATGTCTGGACAAAGTAAAATCTATGGCGGCCGTATGTATCGCGTACCCGGGTGGCCCACGTGAATTCGCCAGTTCGCTGATGGCGACGCATCCGCCCGTGGAAAAACGTATCGAACGCTTGGAATCGATGACTGGAAAGTAAGGGGATAAAAATGGCAAATTTGCACTTTCATTATGGCACAATGGGTTGTTCTAAATCTGCCCAGCTGCTGATTAATGCATATAATCAAAATAAAAACGGCAATAAAACAGAAATTATAAAACCAAAAATCGATAATCGATTTGGCGCAGAAACGGTGACATCGCGCGTTGGTATATCTGCCCCGGCCCATGTGATGACGACATTGACAGACTGGGGCCCGATGCCAGATACAAAAATGGTGCTGATTGATGAAATCCAGTTTTTCAGCCCGTCTGATATAGACCACCTGGTGCATATTGCCGATAATTCACCGGTGATAATCATGTGTTATGGATTAATGGTTGACAGTAATGAAACCATATTCCCGGCATCACGCAGATTAATAGAGGTCGGCGCCAAACTGCACCGAATGGAATCAACATGCCAAATTCCGGGATGCATGCACCTGGCGACACATCATCTGCGATATGATTCAGACGGCCACGTTGTACGCGCCGGTGCCCAGATTGCTGTGGGTGATGGAATGTATAAATCTGTATGTCGCCAGCATTTTAATATGCTGTATCACGGTAAAGATAGGCAACGATAAAAAAAACAGGCGCCGTATCGACGCCGTTTTGTTTTTATCTGGAACTCTGCCTTTTGCGTTTCGCTGTTTCAGATACAATTATTTCATTAGATTGCACTTCGTATTCTTTCCATGGCCGCGTCGTCATTGCATTGGCGTATTTTTCATTATTTATTGCCCGCACCATTGCATCGCGGAATTTCGCAAAATTTTGTTCTTGGACGGCTTTAAATTCAACAAACGCAGAATCAACCGCGCTTTTAAATTCATGCAATTCTGTTTGCATTTGTTTTTTATATTCTTTCAGTACCGCATCCTGGTCTTGGGCGATTGATTTCAGTGGCATTAACGACATTCCTGCCGCCCCCAATGTAAATGCAATTTTTTTTGCTTTTGACATTATATATCTCCCTTGGTTGCTGGTTGGTTGGGTGTATTTTATCATAATATTCTATCTATTCAATTTTTTCGGCCATGGTCAACCGTGACGAATTGCCGGCACATAAATTAAACCGCCGTTACCGGCGGTTGAATTCCTGGCGCGCCCAGAAGGATTCGAACCCTCAACCTTCTGATCCGTAGTCAGATGCTCTATCCAATTGAGCCATGGGCGCAACGTTCGTATATTTTATAACTTTTTATTCGGATTGCAAGTAAAAATATCTGGGGACTGTTAACGACTGAGAAATAAACTGCGATCGTTGGCCAGAAAGTACCGCCTGCCCGGCATCGCGTACATGAATTTGTATGCATAACGCAACGAATTCCGTATCAACGTCGTTTCCAGTGTCTGGGCATTTTCCGCCGACATTCGCAATCGCTGTAACTGGTCCAGGTTAAATACATTTTCCC
>CALXPA010000025.1 GCA_944390185.1 uncultured Alphaproteobacteria bacterium
AAAAAAGGAACATGCAAATGCTGAATCAAAAATTTGATTTTGTTGTCAGTATTGGTGAAGATTGTGCGTGTGCAATGTATCTGAACCGTTTCGGTTTACGGGCACGATCTTATCCGTTCGATTGGCTGTGTAATGCGTCTTTTGAAACCAGAATTAATTTAATTTTGAATAATTTTCATGGATTCTTGGTGCGCGAAAACATGCGCTGGTTCCCGAAACCAACCAGTGGATTGCGCGATACGCAAAATGAAAATTACGAAGATACGGCCACTGGGTTTTATTTTTATCATGACTTTACGTCAAATGTGGATTTTGATGTAATCTTTCCGTATGTGCATGAAAAGTACATGCGCAGAATAGCGCGATTTTACGATGCAATCAAGAATTCCAGAACGGTACTGTTCGTGTGGTGGAGTCGGGATAAAATCATCCCACTGCAAAATATTATTGATGCCCAGCGTCAGTTGTCTGAAAAGTTTAATAAACAGATAAACATGTTGATCTTTGAACATGCGCCTGATTCAGAATTGCAGGTCGATAATGTGACAGAGCATATCGTAATTGCGCGCGGACATTTAACCGTGCCAGAAAATACCACCGTGGGTAATGAAAAGTTATGCAATCAGGTGTTTAAGAAAATTCGGCGGACAAATACATGGAAAATACGTGTTATAAAGATTGTTTGTGGAATGATTCCATATCGCCCGTGGCGCAAAAATCTGCGTGCACATGCAATTGCACATTGCCAAAAGTATTAAAACATTCGGCAATGTGACAATATTCTGATCAGGATAATGTTGTGTATTTTAACGGATAATATTTCGATCGGACGCATGATCCAGATGATACCTGGGCAACATCGCCCTCAGACATAAACCATTTCAGGCCGCTGGCACCGGATGATGATCCGCTGATGCCAAAATAGCATATTTCTTGGCCGTTTACGGTTATTTGTGCATTCGCGGTCGCCGCATAGCACATGCAATCACATGGCGCAGTAAAAGGAAACGATTCTATGGATTGACCGTTCGCATAGTCTGGTAAAAACAGTGAACATAACCCACGCAGTGTCGCGGTGTCTGGGATGTCGCTGCGTTTTGCTAAAATCGTTCCGCCGGCGGTTTCGCCATCGTGAACACGCAGTGTCTTGTTCGTTGTGTCCATTGTTACTTCACCAATCGCACCGATAAAGTTGGAATGTTCGTCGGCGGTGCCGCGCCGAATTTGTACTTGTCGTGACATTTGAAAATCCATTGATTTTATCCGCTATGTTTGAAAATAGCAGGCGTTTCATTGTGTTAATAATCCTGGCTGTAAAAACGTAAAAAAACACCCGCAAGACGGGTGAATATGTTCTTTTACGTATGCTGTAATATTATCATATTTTTGCAAAAAATACAAGAATAAAGTACAGCGGACTTATTCCTCTATTTCCACACTGTCGATATAGGTTCTGTTCACAGATTCCAGGCGCATCGGTTCAAAGTCTGGTGATATGATTATATCACTGTCATCTTCGGGTAAAATCGTTATTGTGTTTTCTGGAATCTGGGTCGCAATCGGCATTGTTATATGTGTGCCGTATGTTTCTGATTCGTATTTTTCCTGGAATCGGGCCGGAATGGTTATATAGTCATCTGGGTTTATCCCCGGCGTTTCCAGGTCCATCGCGTCAGCATCGTCAAAATGCTGGCCTGTCAAATTATATATCGGCGTCATAAAGTTGGTCTGGGCCGGACGAACTGTTTCCAGATTGCCGCTGCCCGTCAACTGTACAATACGCAGCGCGCGTTCATTTTCGCCGCCTGGCGTTAATCGTACCAGACCATTGGCGCCAACATAACCACTGGGGTCCAATAAGTACGCCGCGTTGGACTTTTGTGAATATATCATGCCGATTGCCATATTCGTTGCATCGTATCCAAATGCCGCCATGCGGCTTGGTGTGGTCCCAGACATGCGTTCGTACAGTGCCGTAAAGGACATCGGCATATCAGGCATCGTGGCATATTTGGCCCCCGCCATCGTGATATCATTTGTTATATCAGATCCGTCCCATAATGCTGTGCCATAAAAGCGGGCGTCGCGTGCAGAAACACCATAATAGCGCAAAAATGACGCCATTGTTTCGGTATCATCACCATCGCCCAGGAATAATACGGCATCATACGGTAATGCGCCCATTGTTTCTGATTTTGATACGCGGTCCAGTTGTATCGTCAGTGATGATTTTTCCAGGATGTTTAATTGTTCGTTCGTCAGGATGTCTGATAATACGGTCTTGGCACGGGTGTTCGCCGCCGTACGTGCCGCGTTCATGGATGCCGTGGCGGCGGTGTCTTTGATAGATTCTGTATCCCGCGGGGTGTAATAAAATATCCCGTTTACTGGTATCCCGTATGTCTGGGCCGCTGTACGTGCCGCGCCCGCCATCATTTGGCCAGATGCGTCGTCGGGTGATATGATTATCAATTCGCCAACATTGTCGGATACCATTTCTTGGACAATTGCTTCGATACTATTTTGCGGCATCAATGCCATAGACATAACCCCATCGCCCACCGCCGTGGCGTCTGATGTAAATGACAAGACGGGTGTTGCATCAGGCTTTATATCACGCAGTCTGCGCGCGTCGTTTGCAAACACCGGGCCAACGATTATTGCCGGATTATCCGCCAGTGCCATATTGATTGCGTCTGGGTCGGATGCAGTATCGTAAAATGCCACAGATAAATTCTGGGGGGCGTTTTGCAGAACCGCCATTTCAATCGATGTGCGTATTGCGTTGCCGATATTTGCATTGTCGCCCGTTGTTGGCAATAATACAGCCATTCTGTGCACAGGCGCACCAATCAGGTTGTCTGATGGGGTGCCAGGCTGCATATCCGGGGAACCGTATTGCATCTGTATCGGGGTGCCGGTTTCCAGGGTGCCATATTCACTGAACCAATCTGTTCGTGGGGTTGTGTCCCCGCCACAGCCCGCCACAGCAACCAGCAGTAAAAATTTTAAAAATCTGTTCATATGCATTGAAAAATCCATTTTATTCTGTATCATTTTACTATAAAAGGAATGTGAATGCAAACAGGGCTGTATATTGTCGGAACGCCGATTGGAAACCTGGGCGATATGTCGCCGCGGGCGATTGACACACTGCGTGCGGTCGATTTGATTGCGGCCGAAGATACGCGTGTGTTTGGTAAACTGGCGGCGCACTTTGGTATCAAAACGCCGCGCGTATCTTGTCACGAGCATAATGAACGTGATGTTATTCCTGGACTGGTTGAACGGATGCAATCAGGGGCGTCAATCGCCGTCGTGACGGATGCTGGGATGCCGGGGGTCAGTGACCCTGGATTCAGATTGGTGCGCGCGGCACGTGATGCCGGGGTGCCGGTGTTCGTTGTCCCTGGACCGGTCGCAGCAATATCGGCCTTGGTATTGTCTGGGTTCCCAACAGACAGATTTACGTTCTGTGGATTCTTGGACCCGAAAAAATTGCGCGAAGATAATAAAATAAGGCATACTATTATTTATTACGAGAGTCCCAACAGAATCATGAATACAATCGCAGAATTGGCGCGTGTGATGCCAGAACGTCAAATCGCGATTGTGCGCGAAATTACAAAAATTCATGAACAGGCCATTATCGGATATCCCGCAGATTTAATGCATATAGACGCCCCACGGGGTGAAATTGTTATTATCGTCGCGCCGGCACCAGAACATAAAATGTCTGATGCAGAAATATCAGAAATTGTAAATGATATCGCGGCGTCGTCAACCAAACGGGCGGCGGCAGATTTGGCACGACGCACCGGAATATCAAAAAAAGAGGCATACAGGCGTATGTTAAACCATGGGGGCGATGATGATTAAATTTGTCGGTGCGTTTGATACTGTGGCCAGTCTGCCAAATACAATGTTCCCAGAATATGCGTTCGTTGGGCGCAGTAATGTTGGAAAATCATCGCTGATAAATGCGCTGGTTGGTTCAAATGTTGCACGTACATCAAATACCCCAGGGCGAACGCAGACATTAAATCTGTTTAATCTGGATGACCGGGTAATACTGGTCGATTTACCGGGATATGGATATGCACGTGTGTCACGTGTGGATACAGAATGCTGGGTGGCGCGGCTGGCAGAATATCTGGTTTCACGGCGCCAGTTACGACGTCTGTTTATTTTGATTGATTCGCGTATTGGGCCGCGACCATCAGATTTAGAATTGATGGATTTTTGCGATGCGCACGGAATTTCATACCAAGTGGTATATACCAAAAAAGACAAGCGGGTACGTGAATCTGACCAGATAGAAATTAATCCTGGTAATCATCCGGCAATGTTCCCAGATGTGCTGGAAACGTCGGCCGAAAAGAAAACAGGATTGGACGCATTAAGGGCGACAATTGGCATCAAATAGAAACATCTTTTATGCAACAAATCCGGCGCGGATGCTGGATGCGCTGGGGCAGGTGATTGACCGCGCCGGCGGTGATATCGCCGATATGCTGATTTTCTTGCCCAGCAGACGTGCTGTGCGAACCGTGGAAAAATATTTGGTGCAGCGTGCCGGTCACAGTATCATTTTACCACGCTTGGTCGCATTGGGCGAAGGTGATGATGACCCAGCAGATGACGATGCAGATGGTGCAATATCAAATATGGAACGTGTAATTACCATGGCACGTTTATTGGCGGCAGATGCATATATTGGAAATATGGCAACCGCGTTGCCGGTCGCACATGACTTAATCCGGGTCCAGGATTATTTGGAAAACGAAGGGGTAGATGCCAGTAAAATCAACTGGGCACAATTGGTGGACGAAAAATATGCTGCGCATTTTCAGCGCAAGGCAAAAATACTGGATATTCTGGGGGCTGCGCGGCGGGACGGTTATGATGCGCGCATGACGGTTACACAAATTCGTAATCGTGATATTCGCGCGTGGATAGCGAAATTGTCCGCATACAGCACGGTAATCGTTTGCGGTTCAACCGCCAGTGTGCCTGCAACCGCAGATTTAATGGCCGCGGTGGCCGACGCGCCAAATGGCCGAATAATTCTGTCGGGTCGAATTGATGGGAATGCGGACGATTTTATGTTACATACAAATCCGTATAATGCGGAATATCAGTTCCTGATGCGAATTGGGGTGGCGCCGGCAGATGTTGTGCCCATTGATGTTGGGGGCAGTGCAATTGATTTTATGAATGTTGCGTTTTGTAATGATGTGACGCGACGCGCGAGTGCAGGTGATGTTGCGCACTGTCATCTGGTGGAATGTGAACGCGAAAGCGAAGAGGCGAATGTTGTCGCAGAAATTACCTGGGGGGCAATAAATGAAAATAAATCCGTGTTGGTAATTACACCAGATGCCGCCGGAAACCAACGTATTGCATCTGCGTTTGCGGCACGTGGCCTGGGGGCGGATTTTTCCGGCGCCATGTCTGGGGCAATGATGCCGGCGGGACGCGCCATATTAAATGCGCTGGATGCATGGATTGAACGCGGTGATGATGCAGAATTTAATGCGCTGAATTCACAGTGCGAATATGACCTGGGGCGTGTTATTGTGCGTATGGTTGATGATGGTAATATTTGCTTTGAACCAGAATTTGATATTGATGATGCGGCATCTGTGCAGATATGGCGCGCTGTGGCAGAATTATCAGATTGCTTGGTAAAACACGGTATGCGGTTGGGGCTGCGTGATGCGCGGGCCGTGCTGGGGGATGTTATCAGTTCTGTGGCGGTGCGTGCGCCGATGAATGATGATGTAAAAGTATCTGTGTTGGGCACAATTGAATCACGTATGCAGACCGCAGATGTTGTGATACTGACGGGCTTAAATGACGGAATGTTCCCCGCACGGGGGTATGAAAACGCATGGCTGCCCCGGGCGCTGGCGGAAAAAATTGGATTGCCATCACCAGACAGAAAGGTTTCTTTACAGGCATTAGATTTTATGAATTTATCGTGTGGCGCCGATGTTTATTGGACGCGCAGTCGATCTGCCGGTGGGGTCCAGACAACCCAGTCGCGGTTTTTGTCGCGTGTGATGGTGCGGGGTGGGGCGTACAATCTGTCGGTGGGGGCAGATATATTGAACCAGGTGCGTGGGCGTGATATGCCGGTGGCGCGTCCGTTGGATTATACGCCACCGTCGCCGCCGGCTGATTGGTCTGATGTTTATGTGACAGAATTGGAACTGTTGGTGCACAATCCGTATGCGTTCTATGTGCGGCATATATTGCGGTTGCGCGTCCAGGATGATTATTGGATGGCGCCAGATGCGCGGGACTTTGGGAACTTGGTGCATGGTGTGATTGAAAGTGCGCGTGATTTTTCGCCAGATGTGTTGGTTCGTGAAATGGATGCGGCGGCGCTGAAAATCCTGGGGGCGGGCAGTGTGATGTTTCATTTTTGGCACAGGCGATTTACAGAAATTGCGCCAGTGGTATCAAATGTCTTTGGACAGTTGCCAGATTCTGTGCCAGAGGTTGATGGTGTCGTAAGTATTGCAAAACGCAATGTGCGTGCACGTGCAGACAGAATCTGGGACGGCGGCGTTATGGATATAAAAACAGGTACGTTGCCAACAAAGGCGCAATTGACAGATGGCATGATGCCCCAGTTGCCGATTGAGGCGTATATGCTGAAAAATGGCGGATTTAATGTATATACAACAGATAAATCAAATTCGCCAATCATGATTTTTCTGCAGTTAAAAAGTGGCGATGTGCGCCCAGTGGTTTATGATGCAAATGATACCGCCAGTATGATACAGGCCGCAGTGGACAAGGTAACCAGTCTGGTCAATAAATATTCTGCCGGGGCGATGGCGTATGAATACCTGCCAACACATGACAGAAAATACAAAATATACGATGACTTGGCGCGCATAGACGACCTAGGCTAATGTTAATACCAGGCCACAATGATCTGTTGGCTTTTGCGCCAAACGCGGGTTCATATCAATTTCGCATGATTTAACCAATTGCATTGCCGCCGGATTCGCCAGAAAATAGTCCAGACGCAATCCTTGTTTATTGCCAATTGTATCACGGCCCCGATATCCGTACCATGTGTAATCAATTGTGTCGGGATGCATTTTGCGCCATACGTCGGTCCAGCCCATGTCCAGCCATGATTGCATTATCGCACGTGCCGCCGGCGCCGCAATCGCGATGTTGGTATAGTTGGCCGGTTTCCACACATCGGCATCCGTCAGGGCGACATTATAGTCACCACCAATTATTACAGGTTCTGGTGAATTTATATACTGGGCAATATAATCAGAAAATGCCCGCATCCATTCCAGTTTGTATGGAAACTTTGGCGAATCAATCGTGTCGCCATTTGGCATGTATACGTTTATTACGCGTATACGGCCGTCAACAACGCATTCAATAAAGCGTGCGTTCGGGTCGGAATAGTTCGGCATGCCAATTGTTACATCTTCGATAGAATCACGGGAAAATGTCGCGACGCCATTCCATGATTTTTGTCCGAATACCTTGACATTATAACCGTATTCGTCAAACAGATTGTGTGGAAATCCGGCGTTTTCAACCTTTAATTCCTGGACCAATATGGTGTCGAATTCGTGTCCGCGCAGGATGTCGATAAAACTTTCTGCGTGGGCACGAATAGAATTGATATTTATGGTTAGTATTTTCATATTTGCAATCTTTTCCTTGGTGGATATAATATAGTCCGTCCAATATAAAAAACACAAGGGATTTTTATTATGAATATGTATCAATTGCTGGAACGGACAACAGCCGAACATCCAGACAATTTGTTCTTGGTGCGTGAAAACGTCACGTTTACCGGGTTTATAGATTTGGTCAAGGCACGTGCCACATCATTGCATGTCGCCGGCGTGCGCCAGGGCGATGTTGTTGGGGTGTTGGCCCATAATATACCTGAATTTCCAATTACGCTGTTTGCAATATGGTATTTGGGGGGTGTGGCGCTGCTGTTGGATACTAATCTGACGCCGTTTGAGTATGATAATATGACCGCGATTACAAATTGTCGTTTGGTGTGCGCGGAAAAGTCGTTCTTTTACAAAACAAAAAAATTCACGTTTTATGATATTACCCAAAAAGACGGTAAAATCGATGCCCGGATAAAGCCGGCACGTGTCGAATCCGGTGATACGGCGACGCTGTCATTTACGTCTGGGTCAACCGGTACGCCAAAGGTTGTGCCATTGACGCACTTTAATTTGATTGAGTGTGCAAATTCACTGGAAGATATGCACCAATGGATCAAGCCGGGATTTATTATGTACGGTTTCTTGCCAATGTACCATATTTTCGGATTCGCAGTAGAAATATTGGCAACGTTGCACTATGGGGCCGGTGTCTTGTTACAGCCCAGTATAAATCCCAAAGAAATTATGGAAGACTTTAAACGTTATCGGCCACATGTTATCCCAGCTGTCCCCAGATTGTGGGAAGTGCTGCGTAACCGTATCATTGATACCATCAAGGCCCAGCATAAATGGTGGCTGGCGTCGATTGTGTTGAAATACGGCAAGACGTTGAAAAAAATCGGCCTGGGCAAGTTGGTGAAAAAAGTCCAAGATCCTGTTTTGGCAGTATTCGGCGGACGTGCAAAATTACTGATTGCCGGTGGGGCCGCCACCAAGCCAGAGGTGGAAACGTTCTATGAACGGTTGGGGCTGACCTTTATCCAGGGATATGGTATGACTGAAACGGTGGGACCAATCTGTATTTCCAAGCCGACAAAAAAACGTTTCCCGTTCGCCTTTGGGGGACCAACAACAAATAATGAATGCGAAATTCGTGATAAAAACGAAGATGGCATCGGGGTCTTGTGGGTTCGTGGTCACCAGGTGTTCGGTGGATACATGAATAACCAGGCTGTTAATGAACAAGTGTTCGATGAACGCGGCTTCTTTAATACTGGTGATATGGTGTCTATGGATAAAAATGGCGAATTGCATTTCGCCGGCCGTAAAAAGCAGGTCATCGTTTTGGATTCTGGGAAAAATGTTTATCCAGACGAGCTGGAGGCGTTATTCATGGAAATCCCAGGGGTTAAAAACGTCGCGGTGTTCGAGCACAAGGTCAAAGATAAAACTGTGACATATGGTGTGTTCAGTGTGGAACCTGATATGACGATGGAAAAACTGGCGGCGGCGGTTGCCCAGGCAAATAAAAAAGTTGCGTCGTACAAATGGGTGACGCACTTTGCCATGACGACAGATGATTTGCCCACCACCAGTACGCAAAAGGTCAAGCATCATGCCGTGCGTCAGAATTTGATGGAAGGTAAATATCCAAACAGACATGAATAAGTCGGACGTGTCGTCTGGGGCCCCCGTTTTTACGGGGGATTTTTCTTGACAAAAAATCGCCATCGTATTAAATTCCCCAGGCACAAGGGATTTTATAGTATGGATGATAAAACGTATATTCTAACATATGACCAATATCGAGAACTGGTAACAGATATCGAAAGAATCCGTCGTATCTTGGCAGATGCGGTGGTTATTGATACTGGGCGCGAAAGTACAGATGATACAGATGTCGCGGCGGCGCTGCAGGTGGGTGAAATGCGCGACTTGTTCGGTGCAGCATACAGCGATATTGTGTATTATGATTTCGCCAGCGGTCATTTGGAATTGGGGGATTATTGGCGGAAAAAACAAAATAAAGAACCGTATTTATTGGATGCCGGGTTGTCGGCGGCATTCGGAGTGTATTATTCAGATCAGTTAAAGCGTGGCGGGCAAAAATTTGAAAACATTGCCAAGTTTGATGGCAAAGGTATGCCCAGGTATGCCAACGGATTTGCCAAACCCAGCCTGAGGGAAATTGCGCGCGTGTGGAAAAATAAAAAGGCGCTGGCGTGCGCCGTGGTGCCTGTTAAGCGGTACTGGCTGTACGGGCAGTATATGGATAAATTCATGAAGCGTCCAGATGATGTTATGGCCGGGGCCACAGATCGGCGTGCAAAAACGGCGTATACTGTTTGGGTGGCACGTAATATGACCAGTGGGGCGCTGGAAAAATTAAACTGGCAACGTCAAATAGGGGCAAATCGTTCAACGACAATCAGTTGTATGTTGGAATATCTGCACAAGGAAATTATGCGATAAAAAACGGGGCAGGTTGCCCCGTTTTTATTCATATCGCAGACTGTCAATCGGGTTTAGTTTTGCGGCCTTCATCGCGGGCATAACACCAGATGCCAGACCGACAACCAGGGCAACTGTGACAGAAACCACCACGGGCCATGCACTGAATGGAACGTCATATCCCATTACAAAACGGCCAACGCCCTGGGACAGACCGACCCCCAGTACCAACCCCAGCATAGACCC
>CALXPA010000026.1 GCA_944390185.1 uncultured Alphaproteobacteria bacterium
CGCACCAGCGACTTGCGCCCCGTGATGGGCGTAATTATTTTGTGATTGATTTTTTCTTGTTTTAGACCTAGGATTCGTTTGCCTTAAAATAACTAAGGGGGTTTAAATTATGGCAAATGAAAATATGAATCCGTTAATCGGCGCCCAGCAACGGGTCAAGGTTGCATGTGAAAAATTGGGTATGCCGGCGGATGTCTATGAAATTTTAAAATATCCACAACGTATCGTAGAAGTGTCAATTCCTGTCAAAATGGACGATGGTTCTGTGCGGACATTTACGGGATTTCGGGCCCAGCATAATACCGCCATTGGACCGTCCAAGGGTGGTGTGCGCTTTCATCCGAACGTGACCCGGGACGAGGTCGCGGCCCTGTCCATTTGGATGACATTCAAATGTTCTGTAACAGGTATCCCGTATGGCGGCGGCAAAGGTGGCATCATTGTTGATCCCAAAGAATTGTCTGTTGGCGAACTGGAACGCCTGTGCCGTGGCTATGTCGATGCGATTTATCCGATTTTGGGTGAAAAGCGCGACGTGCCTGCGCCTGATGTTAACACCAATGGTCAAATTATGGCATGGATGATTGATGAATATATCAAGCTGTCTGGTGAATCTTCGTTCGGTACGTTCACTGGCAAGCCGGTTGAATTGGCCGGATCCAAGGGACGTAATGCCGCAACTGGGTTGGGGATTTCTATTATCATGTCCCAGGCGCTGGAAAAACAAGGCAAAAATATGCGTGGTGCACGTATTGCCATCCAGGGGTTTGGTAACGTCGGCAGCTTTACCGCAAAATGCAGCCATGACATGGGTGCAAAAATTGTGTCAATTGCCGAATGGAATACCACGCTGTACAATGAAAACGGCATCGATGTCGATGCGTTGATGAAATTCAAGGCAGACAATAAAGGCAGCATCAAGGGATTCCCAGGGGCGTCGGAAATCAGTATCGAACAGTTCTGGGGATTGGATGTTGATGTATTGTCACCGTGCGCGATGGAAAACACAATTAACAAAGATACGGCGCCGTTAATCAAAACAAAGCTGGTGGTCGAAGGTGCGAATGGCCCAACAACATTAGAGGGCGAAGAAATACTGTTGGCCAACGGCGTAACCGTCGTTCCGGATATTTTGGCGAATGCCGGCGGTGTGACGGTTTCTTACTTTGAATGGGTCCAGAATCGCTATGGCTATTACTGGGGCGAACAAGAGGTTTTGGACAAAGAAGAAATCGCAATGAAGGATGCCTTTGATGCGATTTATAAAATCAAAGAAGAATATAACGTATCCATGCGCGAGGCAGCATATATGCATTCTATCAAGCGTGTTGCCGCCGCCATGAAATTGCGTGGCTGGTATTAATTATTGTCACGTGAACGTAAAAAATCCCCGAATCCGGGGATTTTTTACAGTTGCGATTATTATTCAGAACACAGTTCAACAGCGTAAAATTCGTTGTTGGCAATGTCTGCGGCGGTTCCACAGAACAGACGGAAATTGCACTTGTTTTCCGGCGTGCCCATTTGTTGCATCGTGTTTTGTGGAATAATGTTCAACATGCACTGGCCGTCAGTAATGCTGTCTGTTGGGATTTCTGCAGACAAAAATGTTACGGTCTTGGCCTTGGCACCAATGTTTTTTACTGCGTCGGTGGCGACAATTGGGATTATATAATCACCATTTTGTCCCAGTGCGATGATCGTTGTTCCGATACCTTGGGACATGCTGGTCTGGATTTCTGTTTCGATTGTCTGAAAGTCTGCAGGTGTTGGCATGTCGTCGCCGCCACAGGCCGCCAGTGATGCTGCAACCAATGCAAGCAGTGATAATTTTTTCATATATTATTCTCCTTTTTTGTTTCTGTGCGTGCGTATTATACCAGTAACGAATGAAAAATACATTATAAAACGGTTGACTTTTTCTGTTTTTTAGTACACAATACCCACGCAAATCCCAAAGATTGCCATTACAATCTGTCCAGATGCGGTATGCATTGGAACACCATCCGATAAGTGTTATCCTTGGTGCGGCGTTTCTTTGTGGGTAAACAGTTTGAATAAAAAGGAGCAAAATTATGGCAACTGTTATCAGATTGGCGCGTTTTGGTGCGAAAAAGCGTCCGTATTATCATATCGTGGTTACAGATTCACGTAATGCACGTAATTCTGGCAATGTCTTGGCGACAGTCGGCAAATATGACCCGATGCTGGCGCGCGATAATGAAAAGCGTGTCGTTTTGAAAATTGATGAAATCAAATCATGGCTGGCCAAAGGTGCCAAACCATCAGATCGTGTTTATCGTTTCTTGGCAAATGCTGGATTGGTCGCGGCGCGCGTGGTGCCAAACCAGACGAAAAAACATTTGCAGTCTGAAAAGACACAAATGAAAATCAAAGATAAACAGGAAAAGCTGGCAAAAATAGCCGAAGAACAGGCCGCAGCAGAAGCTGCCGCCAAGGCCGCGGCCGAAGCGCCAGCGGCACCAGCCGAAGAAGCGCCAGCCACAGAAGACACGGCGCCGGTTGCAGAATAATTTTGCATACAGGAATGGTCCGAATTTTTTATTCGGACCATGTTAATAATGTCAGATAGAAAACAAATCTTGGTCGGGAAAATAGTTGCCCCCCAGGGAATTCGGGGCGAAGTGCGTGTGCAAACATACACCGCTGGGGCGACTGATTTGCGTGATCTGCCTGTGCACAGTCTGTGCTTCGCAGATGGTGCATTTCATTTTGTGCGTGTGCTGCCCCACTCTACCGTTATTATTGCGCGTATTGATGGGGTTGAAAATCGCAATGATGCCGAATTATTGCGCGGCACGGATTTGTTTATTTATCGTGACGAATTGCCCGCACTGGGTGATGGCGAATATTATCAGGCCGATTTAATCGGGCTGAATGTCGTGCGTGATGGTATCATGATTGGTCTGGTAACCGATGTACAAAATTATGGCGGCGGGGATATTCTGGAACTGGACAACGGGGAAATGGTCGCCTTGCGTGGGGCAGATGTAAATATCAAAGAAAAAACAATTGTGGTTAAGTAGAAATGAAAACGTTCTATGTAGAAGGTCATAAATTATTCCGGGTCGAATGTGACCAGGCAACATTGTCGTGCCCAGTAATCAAATTTGCCCAAGGTACGTGCATCGAATGGATGGAAAGCCCAGATCATGCATCGGTGAACGTGTCCAGTTTGATTGAATATACGGGGCATGTTCAGGCATTGCGTGAACGCGTCCTGGAAATATGTGCGCATTGCGGTGAAAACACCAGATAGCAAGAGTGTATGATGCACTTTAATATACTGACTATTTTCCCAGATATGTTTCCCGGCACGTTGGGTGGCGGGGTTGTTGGACGTGCACTGGAACGTGGAATATGGTCGTATGATGTTATTAATATTCGTGACTTTGCACATGACAACTATGGCAGTGTCGATGACGAACAATTCGGCGGTGGCGTGGGGCAAGTTATGCGTCCAGACGTATTGGGCGACGCACTGGATTCCATAGAAAATCGTGGAAAAATTATATATTTTTCGCCACGTGGACCGCAACTGACCCAACGGATGGTGCGTGATTTTTCGGGGTCGGCAGATGGCGTGTATACTTTGCTGTGTGGCCGATACGAAGGAATCGATCAACGGATTATTGATGAATATGATATAATGGAATTATCGATTGGCGATTATATACTGTCGGGCGGTGAAATTGCCGCACAAGTTTTTATTGACAGCGTGGTTCGCGTGATGGATAATGTCCTGGGCGGTGGCGCAGATGCCACGCGTAACGAAAGTTTTGAAATCGGCGGGTTGGAATGGCCGTTATATACCCGTCCGTCGGCATGGCGTGGACGTAATGTCCCAGAAGTCCTGCTGTCTGGTCACCACGGCAATATAGAACGGTGGCGGAAACAACAATCGGACGAAATAACAAAGCAACGTCGTCCGGATTTAATAAAGGAAAAGTAAAAATGAGCATTATTAAAAAAATCGAAGCGGCCCAGGTTGAAAAACTGCGTGGCGATAAAAAAATCCCTGCGTTCAAGGCGGGCGATACGGTAAAGGTTCACGTAAAAATTAAAGATGGTGATAAATTCCGTATCCAGGTGTTCGAAGGTGTTGTTATCGCACGTGATGGGGGCACTGGGAACAATGCATCATTCACTGTTCGTCGCGAATCGTATGGCGTCGGTGTTGAACGTAAATTCCCATTGTACAGCCCGGCAATTGAAAAAATTGAAAAGGTTCGTACCGGTCGTGTGCGTCGTGCAAAGTTGTTCTTTTTGCGTGGTTTGTCTGGCAAAAAGGCGCGTATCGTCGAAGATTTGTCGGCCGCGTCCGCAGAAAAAGCCGCCAAGGCCAACGACCAAGAATAATTCGTATTCGTTTACGAATTGTGACACCCGCAAAGCCCCGCAGATGCAGGGCTTTGTTTTTTAATAATTTGACTTTATTGGCGCATAACAGTATTATTGACGGGTATGACAAAAAAATTGATGTGTTTTATCGGGGCGGTTTGTATGGCGTGTACAATGTCTGGGGTGGCACATGCGTATATTAATCGGGAAAATGCGACCTTGCGCATAATGAACAAGGCCGCGGGCAAGGTTTATACAATTGATGTCCCTGTTAACCAAGAAACACAATTTGAAAAATTGCATATCTTGGTGCGGGCGTGTCTGCAAACGGACCCGTTTGATGCAGAAAATTTCTTTGCATTTACAGAAATATCTAAATCAGATGAAAATAAAATTTTCAGTAATTGGTTGAATGCGAACGAGCCTGGCGACAATCCTGTACAAAATGCAGATTACGACGTTTGGTTGGTGCATTGCCAGTAAACGTATGTGCGGGGTGATAAAAATGCCATTAATTGTTAAAAATTTGATCGGGTTCGTATTGGGCAATGATGCCGTGTGTTATGTTCCTGGGGATGCGTGGGCGTCAGATGCGCGACCTGTGGATATTTATACCAGTTTGCATATGGCGCGGCGGGTGCTGGCCAATATGTCGGAACCAGATGAAAATTCAGATAATGCACCTGGTGTAAATTGCGTTTGGCGGGTGCATGCGTCGTGTTTATACGTTGACTATGCACGTCCGGGTATACTTCATACGTCCCAGGCCCAGTCTCTTATTGTTGACGGGATTGTGTGTCGCAATACGCCCCGTCGGAAATCATGTGTGTTACAGCACGTCAAAAACCAATCGGAAAAACAAAGATGAATTTTGTAAAAAAATATTTAAAAACAATTATCGGTATCGCGGTACTGGTGCTGGCCATTGCGGTGTTCTTTTTTATGATGCGATCTGGGAATATTGAAAATGGCACACTGCGCAAGTGGCGCACGGCCGACCATGAACGCCGTATGGCGGCGGCCCAGATTTTGTCTGCATCAGACGATAATCTGGATTTGTTAGTGCAGTGTGTTGATAAAATCGCCACATTGCCAGAATCTGGGGATATGATGGTGCGCGATGCGGTTACGCTGTGCAACATGGGCATAATTATGAACAAAAACAATTAAAGACTGTATATGTGGTGGCGGGTGTTGACTGCTTTACTGCTGGTGGGGTGCGTGTCGGTGCCAGATGCGGCGTCGATTGGTGAACAATACCTGGGGGCCAGATATGTTGCAGACCCATTGGGCGAAGGTGATGGTGCAATCCCGGATTCTGATCCACTGATTCGGACCGATGCGTTCGATTGTGTAACGTTTGTTGAAACGGCGTTGGCGGATGGCGATGTAAAAAAATTGACTGAAATCCGCTATAAAAATGGGACAGTTGATTTTCTGAATCGTAATCATTTTATTGAAACAGATTGGCTGGTAAACAATGCTGATATTGTTGAAAATGCCAGTGGTGATTATGCCGCCACGGCCGTGCGGCGTGTTCAGATTGACAAGTCCGGATGGCTGCGCCAGGTTCACGGCATAGAATCTGACTTTTCGCCCCAGATTGCAGAATTGGAATATATTCCGTATAATAACGTGTCGGATGTTCGCGTCAGCCGTCCTGTGATTGTGTTATTTATTGCTGGTAAATCTGAAAAAAGTGATATCATAGGTACAGACCTGGGGGTGGTACATATGGGATTTTTGTTGCCTGGGGGTGTGCTGCGGCATGCGTCGTCGCAATATGGGCGTGTGATGGATGTTGACTTTGCGGAATATGCCGCGCAACGTGCAAAAGACAAGAATAATATCGGTATAATGGTGGTGCGAATAAAATGAAAAATGATGAAATGCTGCGTATAGATATGGGTGGATTGCGGTCTGGGGATGTGTCGGCGACGGGTGATGCGCCGACGTTGTGTCTGGGTATAGAATCATCGTGCGACGAAACATCGGCGGCAATTGTGGATTCTGACAGAAATATTTTGGCACATATAATTTATTCGCAAATCCCCCAGCATCAGAAATACGGCGGCGTTGTGCCAGAATTGGCGGCGCGCGCACATATTTTGGCAATTGATGACGTTGTGCGACGCACACTGGACAGTGCGGGCAAGACAATATCTGATATTGATGTTATTGCGGCGACAGCGGGGCCGGGATTAATTGGTGGCGTGCTGGTTGGATGGATGGCGGCGGTCGGTATTGCCCAGTCAACGGGCAAACCATTGGTTGCCGTAAATCATCTGGAAGGTCACGCCCTGGTCCCGCGACTGCATGCGGCGGCGGCCAATGGTGCCGATGGTACGATTGATGTCCAGTTCCCTTATTTGTTGATGCTGGCGTCGGGTGGGCATTGCCAGATTTTACTGGTGCGTGGCGTTGGACAATATGAAATGATTGGCCAGACATTGGATGACAGCGCAGGTGAAGCATTTGACAAGGTTGCAAAGATGGTGGGGCTGGGGTATCCGGGCGGACCTGTGGTGGACAAGCGTGCCACGATGGGAAATCCGCATGCGTTTGCGTTTCCGCGTCCACTGTGTGACAAGCCGGGATGTGACTTTTCATTCAGTGGGATAAAAACGGCGGCGCGCACGTTCTTGGATCGTGCCACGGGGCCATTGACCGACGAATTTATTAATGATTTTTGTGCGTCGTTCCAGGCGGCGGTTGTTGATTGTATTATTAATCGTCTGGGCCATGCGATGCGTGACGCGCGTGTTGTGGCGTGCGCGCCAAAAACATTGGTCGTGGCGGGCGGCGTTGCCAAGAACAGCGCAATCCGCAGCGCGATGGAGGCTTTGGCCGCCCAGCATAATATGGTATTCGCCGCGCCACCGATGAATCTGTGCACAGATAATGGTGCGATGATTGCATGGGCCGGGATTGAAAATTATCGTCTGGGGCGTGTGGTGACGGCGCCGGTGGCACCACGTCCGCGGTGGCCGTTAACTGATTTAAGCAAATGATGTGATTGATATTGTTGTGGCTGCGTGATATAATTGCACGCATGACAGACTATGCAAAACAATATAACGATGCGACCCGGCGGATATTAGACACTGCGCGCCAGATTGATGCGTTCGCGCTGAAATTATTTGATGCCCAGTATTCATTGCATGATATTACATATGTGTTGCGCACCCGGTTCCAGGACCATCTGTTCCGCGATCGATATGTTGGCGATGCGCAGTTTATGGGATTTACCCCATATCCAAAGGGATTCTGTGCATTGTCGGCGATTTGCGTTTATAATCTGTATGGTGGCGAACGACTGTGGACGCCGTCGGCGATAAAGCTGGGGACGTGGGAATATGCGCCGGTTGTGTTCTTGCGCGATAACATTAATGGCATCGCGTTTGATCCCACCGGGGACCAGTTTGCGCCACTGCGTGTCCCGTACGAAATTGGAACCCCAATCAACAAACGAATCCAGGACATGCGTACACCGAATAAAGAAAAATTTATCGCAGAAATAAAAAAAGAATTGGATCGTAAAAATCATGATTGAACAACCACAACCATTTGTCCCGGCCGATACAATATTCAGTGTGTCTGACGCGTCGGCAATGTTAAAGAACGTTGTCGAAACGGCGTTCCCACGCATTCGCATTCGTGGCGAATTGTCCCAGATAACCCGCGCGGCATCGGGGCATACATATATGACTATCAAAGATTCTGGGGCGGCGATTTCTGTTATTATATGGCGCGGGACACCGATTCCGTTTAAGCTGGACGACGGGCTGGAGGTTATTGTTACAGGACGCTTTACCACGTATCCGGCGCGCAGTAATTATCAAATTATCGTCAGTGAAATCGAAATGGCGGGCGTTGGTGCGATTCTGAAAATGCTGGAAGAGCGCAAGCGTAAACTGGCCGCCGAAGGATTGTTTGACGCCGCGCGGAAAAAGCCTTTGCCCCACCTGCCCCAACGAATCGGTGTGGTGACCAGCCCGACGGGTGCGGCATTCCAAGATATTCAAAATCGTTTGCGTGAACGCTTTCCCGTGACGGTTGTTTTATATCCGGCCACTGTCCAGGGCGCCACCGCCGCGGCCGAGGTTGCCGCCGGCATCGAATATTTTAATCGTGCGAAAAACGTAGATGTAATTATTGTCGCGCGTGGTGGTGGCGCGCTGGAAGATTTGTTGCCCTTTTCCGAAGAGATTGTTGTCCGTGCGGCCGCGGCCAGCACAATCCCATTGATTTCTGGGGTTGGTCATGAGCCAGACTGGATGTTAATTGACTATGCGGCCGATGTGCGTGCACCAACCCCAACCGGCGCCGCAGAAATGGTTGTGCCGACAAAATTATCGTTAATCCAAGAACTGGATAATCTGTGGCATCGGTTCAGCAGTGCGTTTACAACACGACTGGTCAACGCCAAGAATCGCATGGAATCAATCGTTGTGAAAAATCCGCGCCAGTTAATTATGGAACAGCAACAGCGTATCGACGATGTCGCCCGGACGATGAATATTATCATAAATGGTAAAATTGTTGCGGCGCGCGGCAAGATGGACGCGGTTGCGACATTCCCGAACGTGATGCAAAATCGAATGGCCGCAATGACCCAGGCGGTTCTGCACATGGGCCAGATGCTGAATTCATTAAGTTATAAGAATGTCTTGGCGCGCGGGTACGCGATTGTGCGCGACGATAAAAATCAGATTATCAGTCGCGCAGATGGTGCGCAGCCCGCATCAATCGAATTTGCCGACGGTGTTGTCACAGTGCAGATGCAGCCGTGATAAAATATTATCCGGCCCCTGGTTTGATATGCTTATCTGTTAAAAATATCGGCATTGGTAATTATGTTGTATTTGCATTCGAATTTTGATAGAATTACAGGCGTCTAACCAGGGAACCCACCAGATGAATATGATTAATATATTAAAATATCTATTGCCTGTTATCATTTTTACCGCCCCGTGTATGGGGTATGCGGCCTATGTGTATAGTTGTCCTAAGCTAGACCAGGCTTCGTGTGAAATAGCGTGCAAAGACACCTTTGGTGCTACTGATGCCTACGCTATACCTTGTCCACCTGATGGTATACCTGGGGCGTATGACTTGCCACGAACTGGTTTTTGTTGCGTAGATGGGGAAGCAAAAGACATATTGGATAATTGTTATTGTCATGGTGAAGCATACATTACTAAACACGATACAATGTCGTATCCAGTGGCGTATGAAGCAACAGAGTGTATGTCCTCGCTAGGTCTAACCATATGCGAACTAAAATGTGATTCTGGGGACAAGGTTTGTTTTTGTAACAGGTTTTCTTATGGCCCAGGGCTGGCTGTTTGGGAAACAAGCATGGGAACCAATTGCCGTTACTGTCCATCAATTACCCTGATCAATCCACAGACAAATCAAGCAACTGTGCTTCAGGGGGCCACGCGTACCCATGAGTCCGCCGCAGGTGGAGCTCTTTCAGATACTAGCATCACCGATTGTTTCGTTGGCAGTACCGCACCAGCTGAGCTCAGAACTAAATACAAGGATACATATGGAACTTTTACGTATACTGGCCTTTGTAAATATGTCAAAAATGGTTCTGGGCAATAGTGATACTGGTTTTTTCTGGGTGGCGTTTAGTACGCTTGCTTTATCTGTGGTAATCAATTATAATTGCGGGTGAATCTGGGCGGATGCCGGATTCAGGGTCGTCAAAAACCCATAATCAAAGCGGTATGCATAAATACCGAATGTCCG
>CALXPA010000027.1 GCA_944390185.1 uncultured Alphaproteobacteria bacterium
CTGGGCCCCGCGATCAAGTCGCGGGGTGACAAGGGGAATGGGCGCGAACCGTGGGGTGACAAATGAAAAGTGTCGCTGCGCGACGACTCCTATGACCTGGGCCCCGCGGTCTGCATCCACCCACGCGACACGTCGCGCGGGGCCCGGACCGCGGGGTGACAAGGGGAACGGGCGCGAACCGCGGGGTGACAAAAGAAAACCGGAGTGTGGGCCAGGGGGGGTCAGAACAATGATATCAGGCCAACACCCAGGCCGGCGGCGACTATTGCGCCAATCGTCAGAGGCCAAAAGTACCGCTTTACAATCGCGTTCGCGCGTTCTTGGAAAAAATACAGCAGGGTCGCAATCGTTGCAAAACGGCCTGTGCGGAATATCGCAGATACGCCAACAAATATCCATAACGGATATCCAATAAAGCCCAACCATATTGCCAGTAACTTGTACGGTATCGGCGTAACCGCCGTCAGCACAATTATTAATATACCATATTTACTGAACATCGGCTTTATCGCGGTTTCAATTAATTCGGGGTTCGTGAATGTGTTCACAATCCACAGCCCCAGCGAATCCCACAGCCATGCACCAATCAAATACGCCAATATCCCACCAACAATCGACCCCAGTGATGCCGCAATCGTAATCGGTAATGCACGACGCTTGTTCGCGATAATCGGTGGTGTCATAAAGACTTCGGGTGGAATAAACAGAAATATCGATTCGCATATCGTTAGTAAAAATACAATCCATGAATAGGTACGAGTTTCGGATTTACTGAGAATATATTCTGCGAACTTCATTTTGGGTCCCTGGGGTTTATGTGAAAAAAATTTACTTGATTCTAGATTAATATATTTTAATTTACAATACATAATGATGAACCGACAAAATAATTCTAATCGTGGCGCACGCATCGCCAGTAAAGTCCAAACCATTGTCGCAGAAATATTGCGCGACAAGTATGCCGATGACCCAATATTATCAGGCGTGTCACTGGTCGGGGCGGTGGCGCATGGGGGACTGCAATTCGTGCGGCTGTTCTATTATTCGCGTAACCCAGATGTTAATGCCGTGGGACGCCGCCTGGACGATGTTACAAAAACAGTGCGATATGAACTGGGGGCGCGGATGAATCAAAAGTATGTCCCAGATATCCGATTCGAATACGATGATACACTGGAACGCGCAGAGCGTATTGATGAACTGTTGAAAAAAATTGAAGAATAAGTTGCAAATCTGAATATACTGGTGTACTATTGCCGCATAAGTGCGAGTTGTTATGAACCAAAAAAACATCAGAAACTTTGCAATTGTTGCACATATTGATCATGGTAAATCAACCCTGTCGGACAGATTGATTGAATTTACTGGCGGGTTGCAATCGCGCGAAATGAAGGCCCAAGTGCTGGATTCAATGGATATAGAACGCGAACGTGGAATCACGATAAAGGCACAAACAGTACGCTTGAACTATACCGCAAAAGATGGCCAGGTGTATCAGCTAAACCTGATGGATACGCCGGGGCATGTCGATTTCTCGTACGAAGTGTCGCGCAGTTTGGCCGCGTGTGAAGGGGCACTGATATTGGTCGACGCAACCCAAGGGGTCCAGGCACAAACACTGGCGAATGCGTATTTGGCGCTGGATAACGATTTGGAAATGTTGCCGGTGCTGAACAAAATCGATCTGCCGTCCAGTGATGTTGATGCCGCACGTGCGCAAATCGCCGATGTTATCGGGCTGGATGCGAAAAATGCAATGTGCGTTTCGGGAAAAACGGGCGCCGGCGTCCCGGAACTGTTGGAAGAAATTGTTCATAAATTGCCCGCACCAGATGGTGATGAAAATGCCCCAGCGCGCGCACTGTTGGTCGATTCGTGGTATGATTCTTATTTGGGGGTTGTGATACTGGTCCGGGTTGTCGATGGCGCACTGACGCGGGGACAAAAAATACGATTTATGGCCACAGGCGCAGAATATGTTGTCGAAAAAATCGGATACTTTACGCCGAAAATGGTCGATGCAGATTCACTGGGGACCGGGGAAATCGGATTTATTATCACAGGAATGAAGACAATACACGACTGTCGCGTGGGCGATACAATCGTGGATGCACGCACAGGTGTCGGGGCGGCGCCACTGCCGGGGTTCAAGCCGTCGGTGCCGGTGGTGTTTTCTTCGTTCTTTCCAATGGCGGCAGATGATTATCCGGCGCTGCGTGATGGGGCCGAAAAATTAGCACTGAATGACGCGTCGTTTGTGTTCACAACAGAAAAATCGTCTGCGTTGGGCTTTGGATTGCGGTGCGGATTTTTAGGACTGCTGCATATGGAAATTATCAGTGAACGGTTGCGGCGCGAATTTAATCTGAATTTAATCAGTACGGTCCCCAGTGTGCTGTACAAGGTTTATCTGCGTGATGGATCTGAATTGGATTTGGAAAATCCGGCGGATATGCCAGATGTGACAAAAATCGCATCTATCGAGGAACCGTGGGTGCGGGCAACAATCATGATGCCAGACAAGTATATGGGCGGAATTATGTCACTGTGCGCAGCACGACGTGGAATCCAGGAAAATATATCTTATGTCGGAAATCGGGCTGTGTTGGTCTATCAGTTGCCACTGGCCGAGATTGTCTTTGATTTTTATGATCGGGTGAAATCGTTGTCGTCGGGCTATGCGTCGTTTGACTATGTCGTGCATGGGTATCGGCCGTCCGATTTGGTCAAGGTGTCTATACTGGTAAATGACGAAAATGTCGAACCGTTGTCATTTATATGTCATCGCAGTGGCGCAGAAAAACGTGGACGTCAGATTGTTGAAAAATTGAAAGATCTGATCCCGCGACATCAATTTAAAATCCCGTTGCAGGCCGCAATCGGTGGGAAAATTATCGCGCGCGAAACTATCGCAGCATATCGCAAAGATGTAACCGCAAAGTGCTATGGCGGGGATATTACGCGAAAAAGAAAGTTGCTGGAAAAGCAAAAGGAGGGGAAAAAGCGAATGCGAACATTTGGGAATGTCGAAATCCCACAGTCCGCATTCATAAACGCATTAAAGGTGTCAGACTAAGGAAAATATGATGAAAATAAAACAAGTCTTGGGGTATATCTGGGCCGGAACGCCGAAAAGCATCTGGGCAGATGTGTCGTATTATCGTGCGCTGTGCCAGCATTGTAATCGAAACGCAGGGTATGTGCAGTATGTGCGTCGTGCACTGGTGCATCCGTATCGCGCAAGGCAGACGAAAGATTCGTGCCCGGCATGTATCCAAGCAGAATTTTGTTCAACTGCAACAGGTACAGCCGATTCGCTGAACCATCATATGGTGTTGGTGGAACGCTATTGTCCGAATTTTCATGCGGATGATTTTCCACGTGTGCAGTGTGATAATACAAACTGTATGCGTTACCAAGATTATCAAGAATATGTCGCCGCGTGGCAGATTTGGCGACATTCGGTGGAACGTAAAAATAAGTTCTGGAGAGAGAAATTTAACCAATATCAAAAATAAAAAAGGATTTGAAATGGCTTTCTTCAAATATTTATGTTCTGCACCTGTCGCACAGGTTGGGCGCGCGGTCCTGGAATATGCGCGGTTGTGCAAAAATGAACGCAAGGTGCGTCGTGACAGTATTTTGGCGTATGATGCGCTGGTGGTGGATCTGGGGATGCAGGAATACGATATGACATTGATGACCGATGGTTGCATCGTTACATGTGCGCGTGTTTATCGGACGGCTGGGCCTGATGGTGAAACTGCTGTGCGGCTGTGTCGGTCAAAGTGCGACAGGTTTCACTGGTCTGTGCCGTGCAGTAATTATGACTGTAAATATCATGCGCGTAATATGAAGTACTTTCAAACCGAGAATGCGTACCAAATCGCCAAGAATATGCGAAAAAATTTCTGGACGAAAAAATTACAAAGCGTCAAAGAGAGATAGTGTATAAATCGGAGGGGACAATTTGTTTAATAACAAAGGAACAAAAAATGAATATAAAATTAATAAAATCTTTCTTGCAGTCCCCAATCGCAGTTATCAAAAAGGATATACGGGAATATATAGAACTAAAACAAAATATCAGCCAGGCACAATTTGACCAGGCCTGTGCGCGCGCCAGGATTACACTGGTTTGTTTTAATGACGAAGATCGGCCATCGTGCATAACCCAGCACAAGTTTTTTGTGCAAAGTGTTCATGATATTGACGGGTTGTTCTTGGATGGACGTGAAACGTATTGTTCGGGTTTTATGAAATCAGATTGCCCAACGCATTGTGCGTTCTATGACCGGCACGCAGAATATGTCGCGGCCAAGGAGCGTCTGAAAAAATTACAGACGGAAAAACAGCGTTTCTGGGTCAAAAAGTTGGAAAAAATTAAATAATAATACCAAAGGGTGTTCAATATGGTGCACCAATTCTTTTTCAATCCGTTCATATTGGATAATCTGCCCGTTCCGGCAACGGGGTTTGACGTGGTCCAAGATTTGTCAGAACCGCGGCTGCGTATGTATGTGACCAGTCGGGGTGTGAAAACGTTCTTTGTACGTAAACGTGTTCATGGTCGTGACAGGCGCCTGTTAATTGGTAATTACCCAGATATTGATATCGAAACAGCGCGCGGAATGGTTACAGATGTGCTGGCGCGCGCAATGCAGCGGCCTGTACAACGGCGGCGCAAAATTACGGTACGAAAATTCTTGGATACATATATGGCGAATCGGGTGCGGCGGGCCGGATATTCGCGCGACAAGCTGGAACGTGCAGTGCAACGCCATCTGGCGCCGTTGTTCGATTTGAATCTGGGGGATGTTTCTGACAGGGATATTGCAAATGTTATCGCCCAGATAGATGGCCCAGCAATCGCGGGGCGTATGCAAGAATTTCTGCACAGCGTATTTAAGTATGCCATCGAAACAGGATATGCCCAGACGAATCCTGTGGCGGAATTGCCGAAAATCAACCAGGTGCGACGTGTGCGACCGCTGACCAAGGCCGGGTTCCAGCGATTGATGCGGGTGCTGAATCGGGTTCCATCGCCAACGTTGCGCGCGGCGTTTTTAATGCTGGCGTACGGATTTGCACCAAAGTCCCAGGTGTTTTCTATGCAATGGCGGGATTTAGATTTTAATCATTATACATGGTGTGATCGGCCACTGTCTGATGCGGCGGTTGTATTGTTGCAAGATTTACCCCAGGACAGTCGCTGGGTTTTCCCAGGGCGGGGACGCGGACATTTAACGGATCCGCGTGTGGCATGGCGTCGCGTCGCGGTCGCCGCCGGTATACCAAACCTGACCATGGACGATGTGTATAAATTCCTGATGCGCCAGGTTGTCTGGGCGTCTGACAAGGAAGATTTTCGTGCCAATATGAATGCGTTGTTGGCGGACGTTATGGCATAGACATAAATTTCTGGTGTTGTCAAGTGTTTGTTATAATTTGTTATAATATCTTGACACTGTTGATGGAAAATGATAGTTTAAGGTAATGACGCCCATGTGTGGGCCAAAAATTTAACCGAAACAAAGGATAAAAAATGACAACTTTTGAAAAAGTAAGAAAAATCGTAGCTGACAAACTGGGTGTCCAGGAGACCAAGGTCGAAGAAACATCCGCGTTTGTTAACGATTTGGGCGCAGATTCGCTGGACGTTGTTGAATTCGTTATGGAAGTTGAAAAGGAATTCGATATCACTATCCCAGATGAAGAAGCAGCAAAGTTGGCAACCGTTGGTGATGCGGTGAAGTATATCGATGCACACAAAAAATAATCGTGCATGTGTATCAAGCTTTGTGTCCGTTGTCGGAATTGTTCGGCGACGGATTTTTTTCTGTACGTGGGGTTAAAAACAGGCTATGATATTCGTGTCTGAAAACAGTCATAAAGGATTTTGAATGAAAAGAGTTGTTATAACCGGTATGGGAATTGTTTCGCCTGTCGGTACGGGAATTGACTATGCGTGGAAAAATATCGTTAATGGTGTGTCGGGGGTGCGTAAAATTGATACCTTTGACGCGTCTGATTTGACATCGCAAATCGCAGGATTGCCGGTGATTGGTACGGAACCAGGGCAATATAACCCAGATGCCGTCGTCGATGTGCGTGAACAAAGAAAAATGGACAAGTGTATTGTCTATGGCGTTGTCGCCGCAGACCAGGCAATACGTGATGCAGGATTGGCCGAATATGACGGCGATAAAACACGTATGGGTGTATCAATTGGTGCTGGAATTGGCGGGCTGAACACAATTTATGACAATTGTGTCGAACTGTATGCAAATGGGCCACGTCATATCAGTCCGTTCTTTATCCCAAAGGTTATTATCAATATGACCGCGGGACACGTTTCTATTAAATATGGACTGAAAGGGCCGAATTTATCTGTTGTAACCGCATGTGCGTCTGCCGCCCATTCTATTGGTGAAGCGGTGCGTTTGATCCAACATGGGGACGCAGATGTTATGGTCGCAGGTGGTGCCGAAGGCGCGGTTGGTAAAATTGGTGTCGCAGGGTTCTGTGCGATGAAGGCGCTGTCTACACGTAATGATGAACCGACCAAGGCGTCGCGCCCATGGGACAAGGATCGTGACGGATTCGTTATGGCCGAAGGTGCGGGAATATTGGTGCTGGAAGAATATGAACATGCCGTTGCGCGTGGTGCAAAAATTTATGCCGAGGTTGCAGGGTACGGCTTGTCGGGTGATGCGTATCATATTACCGCACCGGCCCCCGGGGGCGAAGGTGGCCTGCGCGCGATGCAGGCGGCACTGGATGATGCCGGTATGCAGCCGGGTGATGTCGACTATATAAATGCGCATGGTACGTCGACTGGGCTGGGCGATATGGGCGAATTGGCCGCGGTGAAAACACTGTTCGCAGGGACAGATGTGTGTATGTCATCAACCAAGTCAATGACAGGGCATCTGTTGGGGGCCGCCGGCGGGGTCGAGACGATATTCTGTGTCTTGGCGATTCGTGATGGGATTGTGCCACCAACCATCAATTTGGAAAATCCCGAAGAAGAGGTTGGGGACTTTAACCTGGTGCCGAATGTGGCCCAGCAACGACCGGTGAATGTCGCGCTGAGTAATTCGTTTGGTTTTGGCGGAACGAATGCCAGCTTGATTATTAAACGATTCGAAAAATAGTGCATGTTGCACGTTGGATATTGAACGTCGGTCCAGCGCCGGCGTTCTTTTCTTTTTGTCATACCGTGGCGCGGGGCCCCCGCAAAAACGAATGTTTTTGTGGGGTGCTGGTTGACCACGGGATCCAGGTGAATAGGTGTCCTGTGCGGCAGCACAGACAAAATTATTTGTGTCGCTGCGCGACGAGTTAATTAACCTGGACCCCGGTGTCTGCATCCACCCACGCGACACGTCGCGCGGGGCCCGGGCACCGGGGTGACAAGAGAATGGAAACGAGCCGCGGGGTGACAAAATAATGCCTGCGGCGCAATGGATCCCGGCCTGCGCCGGGATGACGACAGAGGGGGGCACTGGGGCACACAGGGGAAAGTGTCGCGGGGTGACACGATGCACTTTTGTGATTGCAAAAGGGGGCGGTATGTGGCGGTATGTGATAGTATTCTGGGTGAAAGAGAAGAAAAAGTGTTGCCTAACAGCAAAAAACAGTGCCGCCACGTATAACGGCAGCCTGGATTGGACCGCCGTTGTTCACCATAATGCTAGCAACCAGGATATTACCGTCCGTGGCATCGGTGTATGTGCCGCTACCAAGGGCAGTTCAAATTATCAATCAACACGTACATTAACAACGTCTGATACATTGGGGGCATTCGTACGAATTTACCCAGGAATGCCCACTGGAATAATTGTGCAGATGTTGCGTCGGTGCGATAATTGGCGGCCGGTTGTCTTGTGGACCGGGGTGTGTACTTTGTTTTTGCAATTATTTTTTTATCTGTAATAATTGTGGTGCTATGAAAAAAAGAAAGTTTATTCCAAAAAATAAGTACCTGGTTGTTATTTGTGCGGTTGTAATCGCAATTGTGATTGCGCTGGTTTATATATTGGGAATTCGGTCTGTCGTAGAACACAGCGTTGTTTTTAATGTGGCGCGTGGGGCCAGTGTGTCCGGCATCGCCAGTCAATTACAGGAAAACAGACTGATTGATTCAACGGGGTTGTTCAAACTGGCCGTGCGGGCAAATGGTGGGGCGATTCAGTCTGGGCAATATGATATTCCGCGTGGGACCAGTGTCTGGCGAATCGCAGACATGTTTGCGCATGGCGATGTTGCTGCAACAACCATCGTCATTCCCGAAGGACTGACCGTGAAACAAATCAAGCAATTGTTAATGGATACACCGACATTGACGGGGGCGGTTGAATGTGGCGATGGGACCGATTTACCAGTGTGCAATTTGCATGATGGTGATTTGTTTCCTGATACGTATACTGTTGCGCGGGGCACGTCGCGATTGGCGTTCTTGGATTTAATGCGGAAAAAAATGCAAGATCTTCAGCAAAACTGGACGCGGGCAGGGCACATCGCACCAGAGCCACTGGCGGACTGGAATGATGTCGTTACACTGGCATCAATTGTTCAAAAAGAAACGCCGCGTGTCGACGAAATGCCTGTCGTTGCCAGTGTGTATCTGAACAGGTTGCGCGATGGCATGCGGCTGCAGGCGGACCCAACGGTGGTATATGCCTTGACAGGTGGGCTGGGCGATATGCGGGGGCGGGCGTTGCTGCGTAATCATTTAAAAATAGACAGTCCGTACAATACATATACAAACCACGGGTTGCCGCCGGGACCAATCGCAAATGTTGGAATGGATGCAATTCACGCTGTGTTGCAGCCGGCGGATACAAATTACCTGTTCTTTGTCGCAGATGGCCAGGGCGGACATCGATTCGCACGGACATATGAACAGCATATGAAAAATCATGCCGATTGGCGTGTGATAAAAAAATTAAAAAATAAAAATTAAAAATTCGACATTTGTTATATTTTTTAATGATTGTGTTTTTTAATCGTCATGGTGTGAAATAACGTACAGCGCCCGTAATACGGGCGCTGTATCAAGTCTATATGATTTTATTCCGATTCGACAATGGTGCCAGCATAGCATATTTTTCACAATTTTGCAAAAATCTTTTATCTTGTCACATGGATAAATCGCGCGGTAAAATATTCATAGAGACTAGGTAAAGGAAGAATCTAGTTTTTAACAAAACCATAAGGATATATTATGAAAAAGATAGTCTTGACATCATTATTAGCGGTTTTTACAGCAGCCAGCGCAAGCGCGGCGGATTATTTCGTCGGTGGCGCGGTCAGCCTGAATTTAAATGATGAACATGCGAATGTTATGGGTATCGCACCAGAAGTTGGCTGGAAATACAACGATAACTGGGATTTTGGTATTGGGGCCGGCTTTATGTACAACGGTGATTTGACACCGGCAGATATGTCGATGGTTTCGGATAATGTTACGTCGGCTGATTTGGTCGGTACAGACAGATACGAATATGGCGTTGATCTGTTTGCACGTTACAAGGTCGCACAGTGGGGCAATTTTAAATTGCTGTTAAAGGGTACTGTTGGCGCAGATTTCGCAACATATTCATCTGATATGGATGCGATTGATGGCGAAACGTCAATTGCGCTGGGGGCATCGATTGCACCAATGGTCACATACGATGTATCCGAAGCGTTTACACTGTATGCGAATTTGAACTTTATGGGCATCAGCGCGGGTTATACATTTGAAAATGAAGACCTGAAGATTGATGATGGCTGGAATATCGGACTGTTCGGTGATTCTGCAAATGTGTTGAATACCGGTTCGTTCCAGATTGGTTTCTTGTATAATTTCTAGTCATGAAAAAAATCCCGCCGTGTGGCGGGATTTTTTAT
>CALXPA010000028.1 GCA_944390185.1 uncultured Alphaproteobacteria bacterium
AAACTTTTTGAAAAGTATCTGGAACTGCAATCTGTAAATGCATTAACAGAATATGCCGTGGCGCACAAAATATATGCCAAACAATGGGTAACCGCCAAAGGTATTATCAAAGGCGGTCGCCCCATTGCAAAAATGAGTATGCACCGTATCCTGCGGGATAAGATTTACATCGGTCAAATTGAAAACAAAAAAGAAGGCACTTTTGCCAAAGGTGAACACGAACCAATAATTCCCGAAGAACTGTTTAATCGTGTTCAGGTTGCGCTGGCTAATAATTCCAACAACAAATCATCCAGCACGCGTGCACCGAATATACTAACTGGCAAACTGTTTAATCATAATGGTGTTAAATTTATAAATCAAAGCACCTGTGATAAAGGCAAAAAGGCCGCGTATTATTATGCAACCAAAGGCTTCTATCTGACCGCGCCACGCGTGGATGAAATCGCCATAAAAACAATAACGGATTTTCTGAATAGCGATATGTCGAATTTGCCTATAAACTTGGCCATCACATTAAAACGCATAGATATAACAAATATGACGTATATGCAAAAACAAGATTTGATTCAATCGCTGATTGAGAAAGTTGTATATTCGCAAGAACAATTGGTTTATACGCTTACGACCGATGTTGCAAAATTACAACCATTTACCTCAGAAAATTATATAAATCAAAACGCTGAACCAATGGAATATATAATCAGTGATAACAACATAACAATCACAGAAAAAGTATTCTTACGCAAATATGTTAATACGGTGTATGATCGCGGTAAAAACGGTGTGTTAAGTGTAACCGATAATAATCATCTAATCGTCAGAGCATTTGCCACTGCATGGAAATATAGGGAACTATATGAACGTGACGGTGGGGTAGATAATATTATTCGTAATTTGCACACTTCGCCACGACAATTTTATAGGTATCTGGATATCGCATATATGAATCCGGACAAGATAAATAAAATTTTGTCCGGAAAATTAAAAATCAACGTTAATGATTTGTTTCGAATTGGACGTGAAAACCAAATTACAAATTCAAAAAAGCATCTTTAAGATCACTTAAACATTTATATCTTTTGGTCTTATCTGGGTTCATACCGATTGAGATAAATTTTTTTATTTTTTCGTTCTTTATGTTTTCAAAATTTATTTTTCCTGTCATAATATAGCATAATAATTTTGTAAGAGAATATATTTCGTGAGATAAATCATAATTAGCAAAACCATCTATAACCAATCCAGGATCATTAAAACTGCCTTTCATATCTGTTTGCAGAGAAGTTATATCACTATTTGGAACCTTTACCAACCCAAAATCAGCAATTTTGACGACCAAGGTGTCTTCGAATTCTTTTATAAGTATATTCTTGGGGCTTATATCTCTATGGAACAAACCTTTTGAATGGATGTATTTTATAGCCTTCAATACCTGAAGTCCTATATGTTTCCTTGCACTTGTGGTTAAAGTCGAATTAAATTTCGTAATGTAGTCACATAAAGAATAATCCATATATTCCATTATGTATTCGTGTTTTTCATCATTATATCTGTAAACACGCAATACATATGGAGAACACATTTCCGACATTTTTTCAAATTCTTGTTTAAACCTCAATAATTCCTTATCGTTCAAATCCGTTTTTGCTCTTTTTAACACGAATTTTTGCCCATAAAATTCATCGGTGTATATATAAACACGAGCATAAGAACCTTCGCCTATGGGTTTTAACGCAACGTGTGATATTGGATCTGATTGTATCTCTAAAACTCCTGTGGGCTTAAATATCGGTAGGGTGTAGTACAATGTTATCTTTTCCATGTTTTTTGGTATAGGGCTACCACCGCTTTTACGTAAAAATTGCGAACAAATTGCAATAACTTTTTCATAATACTCATCTACCTCTAAAGCAAAAGGAGTATTTTTTAAGCCCCGTTGTAGACGTTTACTCATTTCAATGTATTTTATAAGATCTCTACTTGGATCAGCCCAAAAATGTTGTTCGTACTCATTTGTGGGCAACCTTTCATTCATAATTTTAAAATTATTTACTAATCCAGCATGTAATGTGGATAAAATTTCCCTAAGTTTGTTATTTGTTGTATATGCGTAAAGTTCAGTATATTCAGGGGTTATCTCTTCATGCAGTTCTCTGTATATATTTTCAATAAAATTTGTCACATCCATCTAAAATCCTTTTCGTGTAATATAGGTAAACGGTCGGAAAATTCAATATACTGGCATCGGATTTTCGGGCAAGGTATATAAACTTTGTAAATACAGGCTAATTTGATAAAAGCGATGATATACACTGGTAATATGATGTCAGAAAATCGCCAGAAACGGGGCGAAAAAGAACATCCCGTGGGGGTACCACGGGATGCGTCATATTCCTGGCGGAGACGAAGGGATTCGAACCCTTGATACGGTTGCCCGTATACACGATTTCGAGTCGCGCGCATTCGACCACTCTGCCACGTCTCCAACGATGTGTGATTATACAGATTCTGTTTGCATTTGCAAGTGATTTTGACCTTGCATAAAGTAATATATATTTTTATAGTGGTGATGATATGACGAGTTGTCATATTGGGCTTCACAACCCTTTAACCAGCGTCGGTGACGACGATAAATATCTCCAATCGTACAGGTTGGAGTGCGGCTAATATATTGAATACCCGCGCAATTCTGGTTAATTGTTGTGAAACTCCAACCACCAAATGTTAATTGGTGGTTTTGTTTTTGTAACCAAAGGGGTATTTAATGAAAAAAACGATATTAACCAGCATATGCGCATTGGGACTGGTCGGAACAGCGTGGGCAGAAACTGCACCAGCATCGGAATTACCAATAAAGGTGTTCGTTGGTGCGAATATAGCAATGACAATGCCAGTGTGGTCAAACGATTTAAATAATATAATGGACACAATAAACACAGAATTGCCCGAATTAAATTTAGGATTAGGGGGCGAAGCCGGTATAAAATTTGGTGCAAACGATAAAATATACAATTTTGGATTAAGCATTGCGTATGATTATATGTTTGATTCCGCCGCAGATATTGATTATCCATACGATCAATTCGTATCTGAAATTAGTACCGGTTTTTCCGCCATCAGCATTTATTTTGATAATTATATCAGATTTGCTGATAACGCCGGAAAACGCAGCGATTTGGTTTTAGGCATTGGGTATACAAACGGCACAGAGCGCATTCAAATGACAGCAACACAATTGGGCTATGCATATGGATTAAGCACAACAGATGGTAATGATTCTGGTTCCTTTGTCGGGTTAAAAATTGGATATTTACAACAAATTACATCGAACTTAGATTTTTCTGCCATGTTACGTATATTTATTCCGACTGTCAGTGAAGGCGATTTAGATTCTATATTTAATGTAAGTGCCGGAATTAGATATAATTTCTAATAAACAACGCCCACCAGGGCGTTGTTTTATACATCAAAATTGTATGCCTTGACGGATTTTACGATGGCGGCGACCAATTTATCCTGGTGCGATGAAGATTTTAACAATTTTTCTTCGGCCGCATTTGACAGATGCCCCAGTTCAATCAGCGCCCCCGGCACAGTCGAACGCAATACCGCAAACGGCGCATGACGAACATCTGGCCCCGGCTGTTGCGTGATTTTCGCACGTTTGAACGCAGATGCCGCCCCATTAGCATACTCAACCGACATTTCCGCCACCGCATGTTGCTGCAGCGATGACAGTGCAATCCGAATATCCTTGTCAAATTGTTCAAACCCGCTGACGTCAATCTTGTCGGCGGCATTTTCAGCATCGGCCAGTTTGGCGGCCTCCTCATCCGATGCCTTTTCTGATAATGTGTAAATCGAAAATCCCTGCATCGCGCGGCTGGGGTTCGCGTTTGCATGCAATGACAAGAACAAATCAGCGTGTTTCTTTTCGCCAATCGCCGCGCGCTGGGCCAGTTTTAAATATGTATCATTACTGCGTGTCAAATATGTCTGGAATCCCGCCGCATCCAGTTTGTTTTTTAATTTTTTCGCCACAGCCAGTACGACAACCTTTTCCTGGGTGCCGCCCTTGCCTATACAGCCAGGATCCTTGCCCCCGTGGCCGGCATCAATTACAACAACGTACTTGCGCGATGGCGCTGATGCCTGTTGCGATGGCGCCGATGTTGCCGTGGCCGCGACCGGCGCACCCGCCGCCGCGGTAAAATCCAGCACCAGTCGGTAATCATTGTCGCCATTTGGCGTTAACAGCAATATATTATCCCGCGGAATTTCGTTTATCGGATGGTTCAAGTCGGCAATTATCTGCAGTTTATCGCCGGACTGAACCTGGGTAATGGCGCGAACCAATGACCCCGCCACCAGCGACGGCGCCAACGATGCATTCGCCGCCGTATTTGACAGCGTCACCACCAATTGATTCGTGGGATATGATATAGAATAAGATGGACGCGCCCCTGTTTCAATTACCAGTCTGGTTTTATTGCCCGGCTGAATCCCGGTGCGCACGTTACGCAGCGAATTACGCGCCGCAAATGCCACGCGCGGCATCATCGCAATCGCCACAGTACCAATTCCGGCGAATTTTAAAAGCGTCCGTCTGGTAAATTTCATGTTGATAAATTATATCAAATTTTTACTCATCATTCAAGTCTATTTCAGGAATACAATCGATGCACAATGATAAAAATATTGCATACTGGTGATAAATTTTAATATAATACACCGCGTATGAATAGGAGTTTTTATGACAGCGCACCCATATATATCTGTGATTATACCAACATATAACGCGGAAAATTTCATATCAAAATGTCTGGAGCATTTGGTTCATCAGACATACAAAAACATTGAAATAATCGTCGTTGACGACGGCAGTACTGATAATACTGTCAAGACCTGTAAATCATACGCTGCGTCTGACAAGCGCATTCGGGTAATTCGCCAGAAAAACGCGGGCCCATCTGTCACCATGAATACTGGATTGGACGTTGCACGTGGCGATTATATTCATTTTCACGACCATGACGATTTTGTAAATTTAGACTTTTTTGAAAAAATGATTGATGCCGCATTGTTGACTGATGCAGACGTACTGTGTGGAGAGGTAAATCAACCAGAATACAATTTTCCGCGGTTTGACAAGATAGAAATATGCGTATCTTTGGCAGACAAGATTCTGAAAACGCGTGCAAATAATTTTAACCCGGCATGGCGGTACGTCTATAAAAAATCGTTTTTAGACGCCATCGGGTTACGCTATGCGCCAGAGATATTTGGTGCCCAAGATTTATTCTTTACCAAGCCTGCGATTATATTGGCAAAAACTGTGGCAACCGTGCCAGGCGCAATATACAACGTAGTAGACACACCGACCGCACTGGGTAAAGCGCACCAGAAATTACACGACAAAAATGACACAGATGCCGCACGCGCAATATGGAAGAAATATTATGAATTCTTGGCGCAACATAATGCCCAGGAATTAATGGACATGCCTGAGGCCCCGTATCGTATCGAAGAATTCAAAATATTCAACATTCCAATTACACGGCGTGCGATATTTTATAATAAAATCAGATACTATCTGTTCGGGATTAATCTGGGAACACGAAAAATAAAAAAATAAAAAAACAGCCCCACACGGGGCCGTTTTTTTGGACACCAGGTTTTATCTGGATACGCAACTGGCAAATGTTTGCGCAATCAAGTTTGATTCTGCCGTAGTTAATGTTTGAACCGGCACGATATAGCAACGTGCACTGTCGCGGATAACAAATACCTTGGTCCCGCGAACGTATGCCGTCTGCATATTGCTGAGCTGGGCAGTGGTCAGAAAATCGTTCTGGGTCGTCACAGGATTACTGGTCGCGGCCATCACCAACTGTTGCGCCGTCTGATAGTCGTATACCGGTGACATCGTGGTCAGTTCCATATACAAACTCTGGTTTTCATATGGATTTGCCTCGGCCTGGGTTTTGGCTGTCGGGAACACAACGCCCGTTACCAATGCCGCCGCCGTCTGCAGGGTTGACGGCTGGTCCGAACCAGACGTTGAATACGACGCCGTATTTATCTGCATATCATCACCACATGCCAAATTCATACGGTTTGTATAACTGGCCAGCACGGAATCAACCGCCATTTGCCAATCTTCGCCCTTTTCGTTCATTTCCAAATTCAGAATCTTTTCTGCCCATCCCCAAACGTTTGCGCCAACATTCCCGGCGTTTGCAAACTGTGTTACCATTTCGGCCGAACCGCCCGGAACCCCGGCACCACATGCATCTGTTAACATATTGGTCAGCATGCTGGTCGTTTCGTTGCCATACGCCAATGCGACCGCATGACATGCCATTGCGGCCTCCAGCTCTTGCCGACGCTTTAGGCATAGATCAGAGTGCGATTTAGACAATTCGTCCGCCATATTCGCCATGGCCAGATATGACATAACCTCTTGCTGGACATACGATGGGCACAAACGCGCCGCTGTATTCATGCCTGCCCCGCCCCCGGCCGTCAAATTAGTAGAATTATACTGGGGTAACAAGACAGATGTGTCCTTTTGCAGGCACAGCATGGCGTAATTATATAACTCCGTCTCGGTCGCGTATTGGCAACGCCCCGAACGCCGCCCTGGGACGACCGTCACATCACCGCAATATTCCGCCAAACAGTTATAAATCTTTTCGCGACATGCCGTATCAACATCCGGCTGGGTCACCATAAAGTACGTATTACGCTGGTTCGTCTGGTATGCGTTTGCCAAACTCTGATATCCGCGGCCCGTGCTGGTCGTGCCGGCGGCTGTCCCGCCCACAGATACCGCGCGTGGCGCATTGTTTCCGACAACGGTGCCCGCCGACACCGCCCACGCCGGTTCAGACAGTGCAATTATGCTGCATAACCCCAGTGCGACAAAGATTGTTTTCATGATTAATCCCCTCTCGTTATTGGTCATTTTAGCATAACTGGCAATAAAAGGCAATCGTTGTTTTAAACACGTGTTATAAAAAAGTTGATTTTTTGCCAAGAACTGCTAGCATACTGGGGCATGATTATTCCAGGCGAAACTTTTTCACAAATTCAGGACGACATTGCCGCCGTCAGGGGGTTTCTTTGACCCGGATAAAATTCAATCAGAAATAGAAAAACTGAACCACGATGTTAATGATCCCAATCTGTGGGATTCGCCGGACAAGGCGCGTGATGTCTTGCGGAAAAAGGCAGGATTGGAAAAATCACTAAACGAATTGCACGAATTAGAATCTGAATATAAAAATCTGGTGGAACTGTACGATATCGCCCCAGATGATCCGGACGTTATCGACGCGATTGAACGTCTGGCACACGCCGCACACCAGGCAAAGTTTATCACACTGTTTAATGACCCAGCAGACAATAATGGCGCATTCTTGTTTATCCAGGCCGGCGCCGGCGGGACCGAGGCCCAAGATTGGGCACAAATGCTGGCCCGAATGTATGCGCGATGGGCCGAACGTCATGGGTTCCAGTGCGACGTTGTCGAAGAACATCCGGGGGACACCGCCGGAATCAAAAATATAACATACCGAATTACAGGCGACCGTGCATACGGATGGCTGAAGAACGAGATTGGCGTTCACCGACTGGTGCGCATATCACCGTTTAATGCCAATGGCAAGCGGCAAACCAGTTTCGCATCTGTGGACGTGTGGCCCGACGTTGATGATTCTGTGGAAATCGAGATAAATGATAAAGATCTGCGCATTGACACATATCGTTCATCTGGCGCCGGCGGCCAGCATGTTAACAAAACAGACAGCGCGGTACGCATTACCCATATTCCAACCGGTGTGGTTGTCACATGCCAAAATGAACGCAGCCAAATACAAAATAAAGAAATGGCAATGAAAATGCTGCGCAGTAAACTGTACGACCTGGAAATGCAAAAACGGGCCGCAGCAGAAAATGCCGCACTGGCCGCGCAAAAGAAAATTGAATGGGGCAGTCAAATTCGAAATTATGTCCTGTATCCGTACCAGTTGGTCAAAGATGTTCGCACAGGCGTTGAAAAGACGGATTCTGGCGCGGTGCTGGACGGTGATCTGGATGACTTTATGCTGGCGTGTTTGCAACGAACACAGCAATAATATAATGTCAATCTCTGTGCTTGACTTTTTTAATCTTGACAATAAAATATATTTGACAATAAAAAAGAGGTTTTAATGTCGCATAAATTTAATGTCTTGGACACAGTGGCCAAAGTTCAGCCGACCGCAAACAGTGTTCGTCCGCCCAAAATCCCGGGCAGCCTGAACAGTGTATTTATCGCAAAATCTGGAACAAACGGCCATGAAACAGTATTCAAATTTAACCATCGTGATATGGCAATTAAAAATGCCATCGTCGCAGAAATCTTGAATGACAATGGCGTTCCAGCCCCACGGATTAATCTGTATTCGGACGGCGCCCAGTGGTGCGAAGTCTATCCATTGATACCGGGGCGCACGCTGTACGAATGCATCAATAACGGAATGTCAAACCAGGCCATTGATGCCGTATACAATGAATTGCTGGAACTGTTCCGCCGTATGTCCAAAATAGACTGGCGCGCGGTGGAAAATATTCACGGAATCCATACTCACCAGGTCGCACGCACAAACATAACCGACGTAAATAATCGCGCCATTGCATATCTGTTTTCTGGGGCGGTTCGCGCGGTAAATAATGGCGATATTCGTGAACGCGGACTGTATCACTGTGGCATAACACCAAAGAATGTAATAATCGGCCCGGGTGGATATGTCGCCGGACTGATAGATATGGACGAAGTCGCAATCGCAGACAAAAACTATGCATTCGGAATGATGGCCGCGAAATACCAACAACTGCGCGGACAGACGACACCGCTGATTAATCATTATCAGGAATTAAGTGGCCAAATATTGCGTCATCGCAGCATCAATGCAATATCGCGCGCAACAAATATCAGCAAAGCTGTCATGTGGCATATGGCCCACTTTGGGGTGCGGTCAAAATAAGATTGCACAACGGGTGCATATATCCTTGCAATTTGCCGACAAATATTTATAATATGTGCAGCTTGCACCCGTGGCTCAACTGGATAGAGCATCGCCCTCCGAAGGCGGGGACTGCGCGTTCGAATCGCGCCGGGTGCGCCAGAAATTCAACCGCCGCATGGCGGTTTAATTTATGCAGTGCATCCCGCGATTTGGACGCGCACGCGTTCGACAACGAGTAGTTGAGAACAAGCAACGCGCCGTTCGAAACGCTACGAGTGCCACACAGCCGACACAACCGTGTCGTGCGAGTGAATCGCGCCGGGTGCGCCAGAAATTCAACCGCCGCATGGCGGTTTAATTTATGCAGTGCATCCCGCGATTTGGACGCGCACGCGTTCGACAACGAGTAGTTGAGAACAAGCAACGCGCCGTTCGAAACGCTACGAGTGCCACACAGCCGACACAACCGTGTCGTGCGAGTGAATCGCGCCGGGTGCGCCAGAACCTTTTGTTTTTCATACTTGTTTTTGTGCAGTTATTTATATACACTGGCGTGCAAAGGAAGTAAGTATGAGATTTATTTTTGCTGGTATGATTTTATTTTCAATGGCCGCCTGTAACAGTGTGTATGTTAAGCCGGATTCAATTGATGCAACGCAAACCTTCTATGCCGATCGTGGTGGTTATGGCATGAAGCGCAGTATTAAAGAAAAGATGCGCGAACGCGGTTACAATGTTGTGGTTGGTACCGCCGCCGCAAATAGAAATGTGTTCACAGATTCAGAAAACATAGAAATAGATACCGCTGTTATTCCAAAAAATGCACGATATATTGTAAAGGTGTCTGAACGC
>CALXPA010000029.1 GCA_944390185.1 uncultured Alphaproteobacteria bacterium
GTACGAACAGTCTGGCATCATGCTATGCGTGTCCGTCCCCAGGGACCGTTGATTCGTTGATAAAAAGGAGAGCCAGACAAAAAACACAATTCTCGCTGTGTTCGTGGCAGGCATTAACTACTTATGCTGGCATATTTGTATTCAGAGGGATTGGTCAATGTTATCTGACGACATATTCTGTTTATATCGATAACGACGGGTGGTCGCGTAAGTACGAGAGCGATTGCCATATATCAACAGATATGCGGTTGACCGATGAAGCGGGAACGTACAGATTTACCAGTACGTGTTATTATTGATATGCGACCTGTGGTATCCATTATTATTCCAAATCATAATTATGCCCAGTATATTGGCGATGCGATACGTTCGGTATCTGCACAAACATTAAAAAACTGGGAGTGTATAATTATTGATGACGCCAGTACAGATGATTCTGTTGCGGTCATACGTCGACATATAAAATCTGATCCCAGATTTCGCTTGATACGCATGAAAATGCAATCTGGGGTGTCTGTGGCACGTAATGCCGGTCTGGATGCGGCGCGCGGGGAATATGTTGCGTTTTTGGATGCAGATGACTGTTATACGGATGCCGCGATGGAAACGTTGTTGCATCTGGCCAAAACAACCGGCGCCGATATGGCCGGCGGCCGCAGCCACAATGTTCATACAGAATTCAAATTTATACCAAATCGAAAGGCCCAGGTGGCAATTAATAATTTTGCTGCCACTGGGAATCCGTCGGATTTTTTATTGCTGTCGAAACAGTTTAACTGGTGTTGGATATGGCGTCGAATATATCGACGTGACTTTATCGGGAAAAACAGATTTTTGCCACAGTTTAAAACATTTGGCGATGATTTGTGTTTTATGTTGGATATATGCCATCGTGCGAAAATATGCGCGGAATGTGATACGGTATGCGTGTATCACAGAATTCACACTAATGCCATTACAACTGGTGAATTTGACAACTATCGTTTCGAATGGTTCCCCGTATATTTTCAGCATATCAACGAAACGTTGTTGGATAAATACAGCAGTGCGTTTTGGCGGCGTTTTTTTCGCGCAACGTTTGGTTATTTGCTGATAGAAACCGTTATCAATCCAAAACGACTGAACAAGTGTCATGCCGCTGCCAAGGCAGCCTTGATAAAATCGTGTGCATATATACCGCGACGGTATCTACGGTTGAAACAACGTATCATTTGCTGGTTCTTGCTATGTCTGAAATAAATATCTTGTACACATTCGATACACGATTTTGGCGGCTGGCGGCGGTCTCGATACATTCTGTGCTGAAAAATCGGGCGCGTGGCACTGAATGCACCATATACTGCATGGTGGCGCCGCGTACGGCGGGTCGGCATAAGATAAAAAAAATAGTTAATGCCGCCGGTGCGCGGCTGGTGTGGCGGGTCGTGTGGCCACATGAAAATCCTTTTCGTAAAAACGATTTTTTCAGGTGGAGTCCTGTTATATTTTATCGTTTGTTTGCGCACAGAATTTTCCCAAATGTTGACAGATTGCTGTACCTGGATTCTGATACATTGGTGTTGGGCGATTTGTCTGGATTATACCGTACAGATATTTCTGGTTATGTATTGGGGGCTGTGCCAGATATGGCCCCAACCCAAGATGAAAATAATAAAAACGGACAATATGTTAAAAACTTTTCTGAAAAATATTTAGGGGGTGGGTGCTATTTTAATTCGGGTGTATTATTGATAAATATGCGCAATATGGCCAGGTGTGAACATGCATTACAAACGGTTACAGTTGAAACCACATACCCAGACCAAGATATTATGAATGCGGCCCTGGTTGGCCAGATTCTGTCGTTGGAATTGAAATATAATCTGGCGCCAGGAATTAATATCCCCGCGACATTTCCGTTGCGCCAAATTAATGCAGCGAAAAAGCATCCAGTTGTTTTGCATTTTTATTCTGGAAAACCATACAACTATGAATTTATGCCGCGCAAAATATACTCGTTGTTTTATAAGGCGGCGACAGAAATAGGATTGTATCCTGATGACTTTATAAAACAGGAAATAAAGTATCACCGTCGCCGCCGTCCAAATGCAAAAACGCATATACCGTTCTTGCACGTCAAAGGGAATAAATTGATATTGTTTGGAATAATCTCTCTTAGAGTATGATGTTGATATAAACTTATTGCATGGGATGGGCTTTATTTTTAATAATGATGGGGGTCAAAGGGGGATTTTGCTATGTATGGGCGTGCTTTGTTGTGTTTGGTGGTTTCGTATTGTGTCGTTGTGCCGGCGGCGTTCGGCGCGGACAGAATTGTCATAGACAGTGAAACAACCCAGACGTTAGAAGATGAACTGTATTTACAATACAGTGCCGGGGATGCAAATGGCGGCGTTGTGGAAAATTCTGGTACGGCCGTGTTTGTCCCAGGTACGATATTTCGACTGAACAGTGCGGCATCGGGTGGTGTTATTTGGAACCAGGGGCAAATTCAACTGGGCGATGGGTCGGACACTCTGTCTTTTTTTCAAAATCAGTCAACTGGTGATGGTGGCGCAATTTATAATGCGGACACAGGTACGATTGGTGCGCTGGGGCGTGTGCTGTTCCAAAATAATACCGGCGTCAATGGTGGGGCCATTGATAATCATGGGACGGCGGAATCAATCGAACGGGCCAGTTTTATTCTTAATTCGGCCGGCACGGGCCAGGGTGGGGCGATTCGAAATAAGGGGCACTTTGGTGGAATAACAGATGTGTTGTTTAACGCAAATACGTCGGGGGCCGGTGGCGCGATTAATAACCAGGCTGTGATTGAAAACATCACCGGAACAACCTTTTCTAGTAACAGCGTGCTGGTGGGCGAAGATGCACAACAGGGCGGGGCGATATTAAATTCTGGGACCATTGGTTTGGTCGCGACCAGTGAATTTTCTGGGAACCAGGCGGGTACCAATGGTGGTGCGATTGCAAATGTTGCGGTTGATGCGGACGATGCGCCAAGTGTTACGTTACAGAACGTACGGTTCTTGTCAAATGTGGCGGGGGAACATGGTGGTGCGATTTATAATGGTGACGCGGGAACAGTTACGTTACAGGGGGATAATGTTTTTTCTGGTAATACGGCGGGGGGCGCCAGAAATGATATCTATAACGACGGACAAATTGTTATCGCAGATGGCGTAACGCGTATCGGCAGTGGAATTGACGGGAATGGGACTTTGGTCGTGAATTCGGCAGGTACATTGAATATTGGGGCCACCACCGTTACCCAGGGGCGGATTGAATTGAACGGTGATGTGTCAATGATGGTGGTTAACGGCGATTCGTATGGGCGGTTATTGGCGCAACAGTATGCGCCTGGTGCGGATGGGATGGTGCATGTGTCTGTGGGAACCGCGGGGACGTACGATTTATTCCAGTCTGATGTCGGTATCAATATAGAATATAACGATTCGATATATGAAATGACCCGTGATGGTGGGGACGTTACGTTTGCACTGCGTCCGGTGGACGAAATTGCACGTGATAATAACCTGGGGACTGATGCGGCGATGATACTGGCGCGAATGGCCAGCGTGGGGGAATATTCAATTGCGGTGGCATCACTGAATGCGCAACAGGCCTTGGCAGATGGTGATACAGAATATGTACAGGGGGAATCTGGAAAATTAGGTGCAGTGACCGAACCTGTGGCCCAGGTGGTTGCCACGGCGGTCCAATCCCAGATTTTGAATGTGGCCGGTGGGCGTATGGCGAATATGGCGCACGGACGCAGTGGGGGCGACGATGATTCTGGGGGATATGGCGCGTGGGGACGTGTGTTGTTTAATAAATCAAAATATTCAGATGCCTTTGATGGGAATATGCGCGGCATCACCATTGGTGCAGATGTGCAGATGGAAAATGGACTGACGTTGGGGGCTGGGTACGCGTATGTTCGGGCGGATACATATTCTGATGCGCACGATACGGATATTACCAATAACGTATTCTTTGCATATGGCCAGTACCAGCCCGCCCAGTGGTTTGTTAATGCAGTGGTGAACTATAACGCCATTGGTTATGCCGATACAACGAATGCCTTTGGTGTGCTGTTTGAAACGGAACACGATGCCGCGGCCATCGGGGCCCAGGTTATGTCAGGGTATGATTTTAAATCTGGGATAACGCCAATGGCGGGGGTGCGATACCTGTATATTTCCCAGGACCAGTATTCAAATGGTTTGGTGCACCTGGGTGGTGATGATGCGAATTATATGACGGGGGTCGCAGGGTTGCGGTATGCGTTTAATATCGGCGCTGATTGGGCGGTGCACATTCGTCCAGAATTACAGGCGGCGGTGACGTATGACTTTTTGTCTGATGCGGGGATGGCGTCTGTGATGGTGCCGGGCATTGCGTCATATGCCGTGGATGTTATGACAATGGCCCGGTTGGGTGGTGAATTTGGTATTGGGCTGGGGGTGCAGTATGACGGATGGGATATATCCGTGGAATATGACATGCAACTGCGCGAAGATTTTATGTCGCATACAGGAATGTTAACATTTCGATATGATTTTTAAAAAATCCCCAAATTGGGGATTTTTTATTAATTGTTTTTGAAATATTTTGCGTGCTGGACCTGGGACACAGATTCCATTTTATCAAACAGTGCGTCGGCCGCATTGCGGTCCGCCGGCATGTTGCCCGATGCCAATGTATAATCCGCACCGTTGGTAATTACAATCAGGTCTGGTTCCAAATCGTTGCCACAAACCAGGTGATATTTGGCAAAGTCATAATATTTACCATAGCAATCACCGTTTTGTACCGCGGCATATCCATAATCGGCCAAATCTGCACAGGTTGGCTGGGCATCAGGGTCACTGACGATTACACCATTTGGCATTGGTTCCACAGATGCATCCAATGGCACATCGTTGCACCAAACGCGGACATACTGGCCGTCCACTGATGCCATTGCGCCATTTGATGTCGTTTTGCGCACACCAAAGCAGTCGCCATTTAATTCATCTGTATCAAAATCGTCCAAGATATTATCGCCACGTCGTATGGCGTCACGACCCATCGGAACCGGTTCATCACCCCCAGATACCAATGCGTCGGGACAAATGTATTTCATCCCCCAGCACTTATCAGTTGTATCCCACAGTTCAGAATCATATCCGGCGCCCATGCGTGAATAGCATGTTGTTGGATCGCGACGGCATATATCTGCGTGTTGCCACCATGGCGTGGCGGCGAACGCCATCGGGACCAATGCGATATTTAACACAGAAAATGCGAATATTTTTTTCATGGCTTTCTCTCGCTGGTAATTGTATCAAATTTTTTCATTCATGGCAAGCCGTTATAATTTAACAATTATTATTGCGGGTTGATTGTCTGCAGCCATTCCCAAACCGAATTGCTTGATAACGCTGTCTGGCAGGTACTGGGGCATTCGCTGGCAGTTGCGCCGTCTGAGCCACAACTGTTCCCTGCATAAAAATATGCACTTTTGTACGGGAATGTCATTTGGCACCAACAATAGGAACCTGTGGATGTAGAAACCTGGTCAGTAATTGCACCGATGTTGTCGTTGCCGCCGCCGGGCGAAGTCTCCGAACAAACCGCCCGACCGCTGACATTGACGGTAACGTTACTGCCACAGGTGCCGGAAAATGTGGAATCGCCGATGGTTGTAATACTGCACTTGGTTTCGTCTTTTAACGCATTCAGTGTGTCAAACGCGGCGTCGGCACAAAATCCCCATTTGGTGTTGGCGCCAATATCATCATAGAATTTCTGTAATGGGCTCTGGCCCGTGATATCGTGCAACGTATCAGGGGTGATATTCGTTGGAGAATCATTGATATATTCGTCCAGCCACCATGAATCAACCCATGTGCCATCCATTTTTTCGCATTCCGCAGACAGTACCTGGGCCATGTCTTGTTTTACCGAATCCATAACTGCGTTGACGTCGCCCAGAACCTCGGCCGGGATGGGGGTGGTGCCGGACAAAATCGCTTCGGATTCTGATGGGCGGACACATACCTGCATGGCGTATCTGACCATTTTGTGGTACAAGCTGCCTGCATAGTCGCCGCATTCCGCGTCGCCGGTGCCAGACGCGCTGCGTACCGGGGTTGCCACGCCACCGGCGCATGTATATTCCGCCGGGCATCTCAGGCAATAGTTCCCAGCTTGCTGGGCATCTTCACCCATTTTGTATTCGTTGCTTGATTCGTTATAATGCACCATATAGTATCCTGAGTTGCAAGAATCATATTGTTTTTTGTCTGGGCAAATGTATCCATCGCCTTCTTCGGTGGGGATTTGATGCACGATTTCGCTGTACCACACGTTGCTGGGGCTGGTGTTTGTGGATAATCTGTTGCACTTTGCAATGCTGGCGTATGTTTGGGACCCAGGACTGTATACGCGGCAGCCGTATGGGTATGAATGTGCACTGTCGTTGACGGATGTGCTGCACGTGTCTTGGGCGAATGCCTCTAGCAAAGTGCGGCATTCTTTGGCGATTTTTTGATCAGTTATTTCATGCATCGCCGACAGCAACAGGTCCAGTCCATCTGTGTCTGGGTCGCCGTACAGGTTGCTGCACGCGTACAGGCGTTCGGCGCATAATTCTTCGGATAATTCCAGACGTGATCCTAACAGCAGTTCTTCTTTGATATTACTAAAGTCTTTCAATGATTCATTTTGTTCATCATAACACTGGTTCACAACGTCCAGGCATTCGTTCTTGACGTCACGGATTTTGGCCTGTTGACCCTGGTATATCTCAACAATCGCCTGGCGCAGGAATTCATCCCACACATCGTCCGCAATGTCACGGCATGTGTCCAAGCTGCCCTGGGCATAAATACGTTTGTTGTTCAGTTCTGTAACAATCAGACGGTTCGTCGAATTTGTCAGCACGTCGCCGTCCAATGAAATCTGGGTCCCCAATTCGTAAAAATTAGGCGTGTAAATCGGTTCGCCAGTGTCGCGATTTAAATAGCGACCCGTTATGTCCAGACAATGAACATAATCTGTGCCACACGCCGTGTCGGCCGTTATGTCGGCCCGAACGTTGGCAATACAGTCATTAATCGCGGTCGAATTGTGGGCATTATAATTTTCCAGTCGCGCAACATTCATGGCGTGTTCCGTCTGGCGAATGGAACTGTTGGCCTGGTTATGCTGGCCATCCAGGGCATTCAACAATGTCGTACAATCGTTTTCAATGTACATCCCGTACGCCGATATAACCATGTCCAGCGTTGATTTTGTCGGGCAACTGTCCGCGACCAAATCAACACATTGTGTGTGTACCGCATTGTATAATGGTTCCCCAGTCAGGTTGGCAATGTTTTGCCCCGACGCCAAATCTGTGGTTGCCCATATCTGGTTTATGTCGCCGGCGATGTCCAGTGTGCCCAATGTGGATAGCGCCTGGGACTTTGACGATGATAAAACATCACTGATACCGGCCAGCTGCTGGGCAGATTCTGATTCATCGGTGGTGATGGCCAGTTCGCCTTCGCTGGCGGTCAGCATGGCATTAACCTCTGCCGCGGTTTTGGAAATAACATCCAGATTCAAATTAGCAAAATCCTGTAACTGGTCAGACGTTTGCCCCAACGCGCGTTCGCGGTCCTGGATGTCGGTCAACCGTGACGAGCATATGCATCGACGATACGAGTCGTCCATTGTTGCACAAAACTGGTCCATGCATGTAAAGTACGCATTTCGACACTGGTTATATTCTGTGCCAAATGTATTCGTTGTCGCCACAGATGTAATCGTTGTTGCGCGCGGTGTCTGGGCCGAACGCGCCGGTGTCGCCACCGTCTGGCGCGGGGTGGCGGTGCGCACCACAGAACGATTTGTCGCACTGCGCGATGTGGCCGTGGTCGACGCACTGTGTGATGTGTTTATTGTAACCGCACTGCGTGGTGATGATGATGCCAGCGTGGTCGTCGCATCACGCGCAGTTGTGGTTGCAGAACGCGCAACAGTTGTGCGACCGCCACGTGATGTGGATGTCTGGACCGCGTTTTCAGAACGGCGCGATACCGGTGCGGTGGTCGTTGTGGCGCGTGCAATTACAGTGGGGGTGGATTTTGCAGACTGGGGCGTGGCGCCGCGCGATACAGACTGTGCATCACGCACAGCAGCATCGGCATGCATGATGCCAATGCAACACAGCAATGTGAAAATCCAGATACGTTTCATCCCTGTATATTATATACTATAGAATGATAACAAAAAATATCTGGTGATGCAAAGTGATTATTTATGCATGGGGCACAATAAAATCCCACCATGCGTGGGATTTTTATTATTTCCCGCCACTGTCAGGGGTCGGACGATTTCGTTCGACAAATGTTATGCGTCCCTTGTCCAGGTCGTACGGCGTCATTTCAACGCGCACACGTTCGCCGACGTTGACCCAGATGCGTGCCTTGCGCATTTTGCCGCAAACAGTTGCCAATATTTCATGACCGTTTTCCAGTTTTACCCGGAACATGGTGTTTGGCAATTTATCCTCGATCGTGCCAGAAAAAACAATTACATCATCTTTTGCCATTTAATATCCTGTATTTATTGCGAAAAATCATTGCGTTAATATTATTATTTTATGCATTTGAATGCAAGATGTTTTTATATGCTTGCACGAATGGGTGGGATTTGATAAAATTATATGTAAATAATGTGCGGGGTGGGACATATGAGAGTGAATATTTTCTTGGCGTTATTGATGTGTATGCCAGTGGCGGCAACCGCCGCAGTGCGCGACGATGCCGCGGTTCGTGTCGGGGTCAGTCGGGCGAACCAGGCCGGTGCGCGAATGCCAACGGTGGCCGTAACGTCGGGATTGTCGGCCCAGACAAATAACACCACCACTGCCGCTGTGACCAGTGTTTCATCTGGGGCATCGGCGGCGCCGGTTGCGCCCGCTGCGCCGACAAATACAGCCACAGTTACTGATACAACCGCCACCGCCAGTGACAGTTGTCGTGACGCGTATCGTGCGTGCATGGATCAGTTCTGTTTGCTGGACGAGTCTGAGGGATACAGATGCGCATGTTCGTCGAACATAGAACAGTCGAAATCGTTAATCCAAGAAATTCAAGAAATCCAAGAAGAAGCAGATTTGCTGTATACCGAAGGGGTTGAACGCGAACAACTGGGGGCCCAGGCAAAATTAGTTTTTGGCGAGAGTGATGCCGCCCAAAAAAGCTCTCGCGTGTCGGGAATCAGTTTTACTGAATGGATAAACAGCGGTGTCGACGATGATGCCAGTTTGGGCGCCGACTATGATATCGGGGATAACCTGTATGCGATGGCCGCAGAATTTTGTGCAGACAGGCTGGCGGCGTGCGGTGATGATGCCGAAATGGAAGAAATGCTGTACGCGCGTCAAATTGTCCAGGACTGTAAAACATACGAAGCGTATCTGAATGACCAAAAATCAATCGCAGAACAAAACAAGCGCACGGCCGAGGCCGCGGTGCGCCAGGCACGTCTGCAAATGCTGGACACAACGAACAAGTATAATCAAGGGGAATGTTTGTTGGCGTATCGGGCGTGTATCGCGGACAAGGGTGGATGCGGTGTGAACTTTGAAAACTGTTTAGATGCAGACTTGTTACAGCGTCGCGCGAATGCGTGCGAAAATGTTTTGGATCAGTGTATGGCTGTGCGCGAA
>CALXPA010000030.1 GCA_944390185.1 uncultured Alphaproteobacteria bacterium
CACTAGTACCTGAAACTAGCGCGTCTACCAATTCCGCCATATCCGCAGTGCTTGCCTATATTATATCAACTTTGGTTAATTTGCAACAAGAAAATCTCGTTATTATTTAAAATCTGTAAAAACATAGGTAACAAAAACACTTGCCACGAATTTTACAAATTTGCTAGTATTTTATCAGATGACAAGGAAGATTCTGTCTGTTGTATTAATGTATATTATCTGCATCGGCGTTGCCGATGCGGCTGTGCGTGATGAAAACACAACGAATCGCGGCGGAAATTCTGTGGTCACGGCCGCACTGTCGGGACGAACCGCGACATCGACACCTGGCACCACACTGGGGCGCACCGCCACCACACCGACCGTATCGCGCCAATCATCTGGCACCGTAACCCAGCGTGCTGTATCGGGTCGCACGGGGAAATCTGGTGGGGCAACGCGGACCAACACATCACGCGCCGCGGCGGCCCAGTCTGTGACATCGTCGCGTGCGGCCACCACATCACGCGTCGTCCGACCAACCGCCAACACATCGCGCGCCGCCACCATAAATGAAAAACAAACTGTTTCACGTGCGGCCGCCACCACCACAGCAACCATGACCGACACGCGTATCGGCGCCGCATACGAACAATGCAAGACCGCATATTTCAACTGCATGGACCAGTTTTGCCAACTAAAGAACGACGATTATCGTCGCTGTTCGTGCAGCAACCGCGTATTTGAACTGGACAGCATCCGTGACGTTATGCAAGACGCCAGTAATCAACTGACCGTATTTACAGAAAACCTGGATGTTGTCGGAATGACCGCGGCCCAGGCAACCGCCATGCGCACAGAGTCCGAGGGCGAGACCGCCTTGACATCAGATTCTTCGGCGTCCAAGGCATTGTTACAGGCCATCATGAATTCTATTCGTGGCGAAGACACGACTGTTGGCGGTAAATTCACAGATTTAAATACTATCAATCTGTCATTTGACACGACAAACGCATTTGGCACATCGGACGCGGGCCAGATTATTGCCACATATAACGGGCAAAATTTATACAGTGCCGTATACCCCCAGTGTCGCGATGCCGTCCGGGCAGACTGTGATGACGCCCAATTACAGCGCGCGATAAACGCGTACCTGATGGCCATTGAACAAGATTGTAACACCGTTGCCAGCGCCCTGGACCAGCAACAGTCCCAGATGAAGGCTGCGGTACGCGAGAGCAGCGCGATGCTGGACCTGGCACGTGTAGAAAACCGGCAAAATCATAACTCGGATGACATGGCAACATGCCTGGCTAATGTAGAGGCCGCCGTCCTTAGCGAAGAAGTATGCGGCGCAAATTATCACAAGTGTCTGGACAATGGCGAATTTATTGACGTTTCCACCGGGGCGCCAATTTCTGGGGTTGAAAACTTTTATGAATTGGGCAATCTGTTAAAGTTTGCCGAAAACGTTGATGCCGCCGATCAGAAATTGTCCAAAGTATCATCCAATCGAACATTCGTCCAAAATTTTGAAAAGCGCGTGAAAAAATTCGCTGAACCCGCACTGGACAAATGTACCGAAGACGCCGACACAGTGTGGTCTGAATATCTGGACAAGGCCATGCTAGACATATATTACGCCCAACAGTCCAAGGTTGCCGAAATTAAACAGGGATGCTTTGATTTTGTGTCTGCGTGTTATATGAATGGCGAAGCGGCACTGACGGCGGCCATGGCCGAATTGGTGGGCGACGATGGATTGCTGCTGCAACCAGACGTTGTGAACCTGTCGACCGAGATGTGTCGTGACTATATCAATTCCTGTAACATGATGTTCTTTGAAGAAACAGGCAATCAAAACATCGTCACAGACTATATCAACAATCGCCAAGACACAGATACACTGACCGCGTGTCGTGCCGTCGTACAACAGTGCTTTGACACATTTGGTGGCGACAGATATGAAAACTTTTATTACCCGTACAGCGGTCTGTTCACCACGGGCGAGGCCCTGGAATGGTTTACCCTGTGGGAATATGACCCTGCGGCAAATGAAGGCGCAACATCAATTGAAACCGCCAAACATGAAATGCAGCCTGTATCAAAGTGTGCACAACAATTAATGGAAATCCCATCGTGCAGTACCAAAGACATGATGGAACGTGCCTTTGGCGGATTTGATGTATTTACCGCCGCCGAAGAAAGAGATAATACGCTGTACATCCTGGCGAAAGACGGCCCATTCAACAAAGATGGGGGACCGGGATTCCATCGCAGATATGGCACATTGACCAACGAAGAAGTTGATGGCAAAAACAAAATTGCATTGCGGCATCACACACCGCGTCCGTCGGGCGTTGCAACCGAAATATACAACCAGATTGTCGACGTGCTGACCACCCAGTGCATCAACCTGCAGGGCCGCTTTGTCGAACTGCAATTAATCAAAGACTCCTATAACCAGGCGAACTTGTGCGAAATGAACCAGCCAGAGATAGATTACAGTTCATTGTTGGGGGGCACCGCGTTTTGCCTGGGCGATGTCAGAACGAATATAGAAAACATGTGTCCAAAAGAATACGAACTGGATGTGGATACCCAGTCATGGGGGGCGTGCCTGTGCTGGGAAAATGGTGGCCGGCGCAGCAAAAACGGCACCAGCCCGCGTTGCATGCCAGTAATCCCGGTGTCCACGCCAATGAACGACGCACCATGTGTATGGGACAGCAAATCTGTATGTGCCACCGGTATCGCTTCGACCACCATAGCCACATGGTGCACCCAGGAACAAAATGATGACGGCCAGGTATGTCCCGTCCAATACACTGGCACCAGTGACAACTGTACGGCAGATTACCCCGAAGTGCCAGAGAGTATCCAATAAGAATAACCCGTCCACAGACGGGTTATATTAAATCAAAAAAAGCAAATAACACCAGGCTGTTTTATGCACCGTGACGCGCGGCACGTCGCACAGATTCTGCAATCAGTGCACTGGGGGCCCCATCTGGACGCCGCCACAAATTATCCGCCGCAGACAAATCGTCAATCATCTTGGTTCGAACGGACGGGATGGTCAATTGCTGCACCGCGTCCAGAACATTCTGGACCGTTGCCGCCGGCCCCAAAAATTCCGGATACACGCCACGATTTAACAATATATTAACCAACGAAACCCAGCGCACACGAATAACCTGGCGCACCAACCACGTTGTTATTGGATTCATCTTGTATATGACGACCGTCGGAATGTGCAGCATCGCCAATTCGGCCGATACCGTGCCACTGGTCACAATTGCGATATATGTACGCGCATACACGTCATAGCGCCGGTCTGCAGGCACCAATTCTGGGCGCACCGACCATTGTGCAACCTGGGCCCGAACATATTCTGCCGTTGTTTCGACCGTCGGTATTACGAAACGATACCCGGCATAGCCATTTGCGACCAACTGGTGTGCAACATCACGAAAAATCGGCATCAGACGTTTAACCTCTGACATTCTGCTGCCCGGGACCAGCGTGATTATTTTTTCCGTATCGCGCCGTTGTTTCACAGATTTTTTGTACACGGCGATATTATCTGAAATTGGATGCCCAACCGCAATCGTATCCAGGCCATATTTAGTAAAATAAGGCACTTCGAAATCAAAAAACGCATACAGCTTGTCAAACGTACGTGCGTATTTTTTTGCCCGCCCCGCGCGCCACGCCCACACCTGGGGTGCGACAACATGATGGAATCGCAATCCGCGTGCAATTAATTCACGTCCTGATGATGTTTTTCTTAATTTTTTTATAACGCTGCGCGCAAATCCCGGTGAATCAATCGTCAGAACGACGTCTGGTCGTGCACGAATTATTGCATCAACTGTCTGACGAATGCGCCGTGTCAGCGTACGCGCATGGGCGGCAACCTCTATCACGCCCATAACTGCCAAATCAGACATCGGGAACAACGATTGCAACCCGGCAGCAATCATATTTTCACCACCAATCCCGATAAAATCTGCATCTGGCATTTCGCGCATAATACGCGCCCCCAGAACATCCCCAGACACTTCGCCGGCGATAATAAATATTTTTATTTGTTTATTCTGCATTCTTTGATGTGCCAATTCCGCGTTTAGAACGGTTTTCTATAAAATCAATTGCGTCCATCGCATATTTATTATTTTTAACTTCCTTGCGCACACGGGCCAAGCGATCTGCCACCGTGCCATCTGTACCGCGAAAGACCGCCGAATACACCGAATGTATCGCATGCATATCGTCATTTGTGAATCCATGCCGCATCAGCCCCACACGGTTTATCGTGCGATACACGGCACGTGGCGTACCATCATATATTGCATATGGCAAAACATCGTTACCAACACCCGACATTCCACCAATAAACGCATTACGCCCAATACGCGCAAATTGCAACACCATCACCCCCCCAGACAATATTGCATAGTCTTCGATTTCAACGTGTCCCGCAACCTGGACCAGATTAGACATCACAACACTGTTTCCAACCTTGCAATCATGACCGACGTGCGCATTAACCATAATCTGACAGTCATCCCCGATGACCGTACCATCTGATGCCGGTGTTCCCGAATGAATTGTTACATATTCACGTATTTTACAGCGTTTTCCAATACGCAGCCCCGTCATTGCGGATTCATCTTGCCATTTTAAATCCTGGCTCATCACGCCCAAGACCGCGAACGGATAAACAATAGAATCGTCACCAATAGACGTCTTGCCATCAATTATAACATTAGAAACCAATTCGACCCGATCGCCCAATACGACATTCGGTCCCACAATACAAAACGGCCCAATTTTACAGTCTGCGCCCAAGACCGCGCCGTCATGAACAATTGCTGTTGGATGTATCATTCTTTTATGCCTATCTATATATTTTTTCTTTCTTTTACCAGTGATGATACATTATCTGCGCCGCAATTTGTATTAAATAAATATAACCAATTATAACAAGCCGCACATCCGCCGACCAACGCCACTTTTACCAGGCAACACAGTCCAATACAATATCGCCAACGCCGTCAGCACCGGCATAACCGTCAAAATTCCAAACACCCCAATCGACAGCGCAAACGCCCGACCATCCATATCTGGATCGATTGATTCTGCATGCCACACAGCCAGCGCAAACATCGCAAAAAATACGGCGGTCATTCCCAAAAATACGGGCACAGATTCTGTCAACATAAACAACGCCACGCACAACAGTGCCACAAACCGGCCCAGCCATTTCAGCTTTACATACGCCGCATGCCGAATTCTGCCACGTGGCCGCACATTACGCAGTGCCAACGTTGCCGCCACTGCCATCGCCATCAAAATTAAAAATACCATATGCATTGGCGTCAATGTCCCCAGTTGACCGAACCTGAAAAATTCTGGCTGCATCAACATCGCCACTGTTATCGTAAACATCACCAGAACCGTCCATGGCACAGGCCGCATTTCACGCCGAACCAGCACGCGCCCACACAACCACCCGGCACCCCAGGCACCAATCTGGACCAACGGCCCCCACCACGTATGCATATCCGACAGCCCCAACATCAGAATAACAGCGCCCCATGCCCCAATCATCCCCAGACGCTGACCACGCGACGCACTGCGCCATGATGGCCATTTCACATCACGCGTTCCAGCCGCAATAAACATTGACGCCACAAACACAATTCCCGCAATCAGCCCAGGCAATATCGTCACCCCATCGCGCAGCACGGCATAATTTCCACCAAACAAAACCAGCCACGCCAATGCCATCACCACACACGTCATTGACGTACGCGATAACATGTTTTGCTTTGTCCATCCAATTCGCTGTAAAAACGCATCACCACAGTAATACACCAACACATACAACGGCACCATCAACAGTGCCCACCAAAAAAATGCAGGCGCCACCAGCGCAGCATTATTAAACGCACTGACCGCACTTTGTACAATCAAACCAGAATCAAACATAAACTTGCCTTTTTATTTTGTTGAATTATTATATAGGCATGGCTGAAAAACAAGCAATTTTTACCCTGATGGGCGGTCGCGTTCGCATGTACCGGGGGCGGTATAATCCGACATCTGATGCCGTATGGTTGGCGGCAATGACACCCCAAACGGGAAAAACAGTTCTGGACGTTGGTATCGGCACAGGGGGCGCCGGTTTGTGCGCCGCGGCACACTGGCCCCATGTCCAGTTAACTGGCCTGGACACATCCCCAGAAATGCTGGCCGAATGCGCAAAAAATGCCGATTTAAATAGGACGCACGTTGAACTGATAAACGCCGACATAACAACATGGCGAACACCGCGCACATTTGACATAGTAATAACGAACCCGCCGTATTTTCGCGGCACACCGGCCCGGCACAACGCCCACCATAACGCCGATTTAGCAACGTGGACGCGCCGTTGTATTGCCCGCACACGCCCCCGCGGACACTTTTGTACAATTGTTGCCGCCGACCGCGCACCAGAGGTTATCGCAGAAATGTCCAGTCATTGCGGTGACATACAAATACTGCCGCTGTTTGGATCGCATCAATATGCCGAACGTGTACTGATACGCGGGCGGGTTGGCACGCGGGGCGGGGCGATAATGTGGGCCGGGCTGTCAATGAACAATGACGCGGTATTACGCGACGGCTTGACTATTGACCAGATTTTGACTAGACTGGGCTGGGCATGATAAACTTTATAACCAGATACTTTTCGTCCTTGTGGGCATTTATTACATCGCCGTTTCGCGCGCTGTGGCGTGGCGTGTGTCGTATATTCCCCCCGCGTGAGTTCACTGTAATGGACACCCCGCGCGGCAATGTTTACACTTTTAAGCAGAGCAGTTTTTGGCGCTTTACCAAATTTTGTGGCAAGGTCGGCCTGGTTGTCTGGGCAGCATGGTCCACATATGTATTCATATATCATCGCCCACTGTTGCAAAAACGCACCCAGCAATTGGCCGACGCCCAGGCGATGCACACACGCCAAATATCTGATTTACAGGTATATCTGGAAAAATACAATGATTTAACGCGCAACCTGAACGTGATTGATGACAAGATTTTAAATGCATCCGATTTAAAAGACGCTGAAAAAGAAGAACTGATGAACAATCGCCTAAAGACATGGGGCGAACTGGACTTTTTACGCACCCGCCTGGGCGAAATATTTTCTAACGAAGATTATGCCGCCGAATATACAAAATTGTCTGAATTGTCGGCTGAACTGGAACTGACACGCGCAGAAAACAACGAACTAAAGCGCCGCAACAACGAACTGGCCACAAAAATGCAAGAAATCGCCAGCGCAGACATAATGATTGTTGACCATGTGGCGCAAATGGCCACAACAAATATCGACGCACTGCGCGACAGCATCAAGGGAATCAGTTCAACAATCGCATCATTGGGCCTGACCCAGAAAACATTGGTGCGGAATGCAAACAAATTTTCAAACCCATTGGTTGGCGCGGCGTATAACCCACTGGAATTTGACACAGAAATAGACCCAAAATATCAAAAACTGGCCGACGATTTAGAATTATGGAACGGGCTGATACGTCTGGACACGATGTTGCCGATTGGCGCACCGGTCGAAAAAATGCGCATCACATCTAATTTTGGCACACGAAACGACCCGTTCACCGGAAAACCCAAGAAACATCGCGGAATCGATTTTGCCGGACAAATCGGGACAGAATTAATGGCGGTGGCACCCGGGCGCGTAATTTCTGCGGGCGAACGCGTGGGATATGGTACAACGGTCGAAATTGATCATGGGTTGGGCTTTACGACATTGTATGCGCACCTGTCGCAAACGAACGTTACACGTGGCGATTGGGTGCGTCCGGGCACAGTAATTGGTCTGGCCGGGTCCAGTGGTCGTTCGACTGGCCCACACTTGCACTATGAAATCCGGTACAAGGGCGTACCGTTTGACCCATCTAAATTTGTCAAAGGGGAATAAAAATGCTGGCATTTACAAACGCAAAAGAAAAACAATCGCCAACAATCATCGGCGCAGGCTGTACACTGACCGGGGATATGAAAACCGATCACACAATTCAAATTCACGGCCAGGTTATCGGTAACATAACCGCAGATACGGTTGTCATTGGTCGTGGCGGCCGCGTCGTAGGCAAGGTAAATGCAACGAATTTATTTCTGCATGGTACACTGGATGGCCCGGCGACAGTGAATACGGCGAACGTATTCAGCAATGCCCAGATGACGGGCACATTGGCATATTATACCCTGAACATAACAGGCAATACAGGCCTGGAATGCAAACTGACCAAACGCAAGGATAAAAAAAATGAATAAAACCATATCCAAGATTTACATTGCGGCCGACCACCGTGGCGTCGGTGTAAAGTTATACTTAATCGAAATGCTGTCCGCGGTCGGGTACACTGTTGTGAACCTGGGGACAGACGACCCAAACACGCCGGTTGATTTTCCGGACGTCGTGAAAGATTTAGCCGAACGAATGGAATCAGATAAAAAATCGCGTGGCATATTAATCTGTGGCACGGGGGCCGGCATGCAGATTGCCGCGAACAGATATCGCCATCTGCGCGCATCACGCTGTGACCGCCCGGACCAGGCCCGCGACGACCGATTCCATGACGATATAAATGTCCTGACGTTGGCGGCCGATGATATTGATATAGAAGTATCGTTCTTGGTCACACGTGCATTTTTAGAAAGTCCATTCGACGAAACCGAACGCCGCATTCGCCGATTACAGAAAATATCATAAAAAAACACCGCCTGGATTGGCGGTGTTTTTTTACTTCTTTACAACAAAGTTCACCATTTTATTTGGCACAACGATTGTTTTGACTATTTCGGCATCGCCCAACCGCCGCGCCGCCACATCGCGGGCCGCATCAATAATTTCAGATTCAGACGCATTCGCCGCAATCTGGAAATCACCGGCACGTTTGCCGTTAACCGACGCCACAATGGTCATTGTTGTTTTAACCAATTTGGCCGCATCGTACGTTGGCCATGGCTGGAACACCAGCATATTGTCATGCCCCAAACGCTGCCAGATTTCTTCGGTTAAATGTGGTGCAAACGGATTCAGCATTTGAACCAACACTTCATACGCAGGGCGGGGCATATTGCCATCAAATTGGTTAATAAATTCCATCATCGCGGAAATAGCAGTATTAAACCGCATATTTTCCAGTCGTTCGGTCATATCCGCAATTAACTGATTAACCAGACGTTCTTGTTCAGCCGTCATGGCATCATCCGTCAATTTATCCGCCATATTTTCCACACGTTTCAGGAATCTTTGTACCCCGGCCAGCGCACCATCTGACCAATTCACATTCGTATCCCACGGCCCCAGCGACAACACCGTCGTACGTGCGGCATCCGCCCCAACGCGCGTCACCATTTCGTCAACCTGGAATCCATTGCCGGCGGATTTAGACATCTTTTTCCCGTCTGACCCCATCAGCAATCCATTCGTGGTACGTTTTTTATACGGTTCATCGGT
>CALXPA010000031.1 GCA_944390185.1 uncultured Alphaproteobacteria bacterium
CCGAACCGTCGCTGTAAGTGTAGCGCGCAAAATTGCCCAAAGAAATTGGGTGGTGTGGCGTTTTGGCAATTGTTCCGTGAATCTTGCCTGAACAGAACAAAATAACAAATGGGGATACAAAATGGCCAACGCAATAATTTGTCATGGCGTTAAATTCAAAGACGCGTTCGATAAAATGCAGATACCGTTTTGTGCGTCGTACTGGTATCCGTGGCTGCAACAGAAATTAATATTGGCCGGCGTCCCGACCCAGGTTCCATCTTTCACTAATTCATGGTTGCCGGCGCGTAATTATGCCGCGGATGTTGACATTTTATCACGCCAGCAAATTGATGCTGATACAATCATGATTGGCCATTCGTGTGGTGGTGGACTGTTGGTGAAATATCTGTCAGAAAACCCGGGTATAAAGATTGGGCACTTGGTATTGGTGGCGCCGTGGATTGATGCCCAGCATATGTTTCCCCAGTATTTTAATAATTTTGAACCAGATCCAAAATTGCCTGGGCGTGTTGGGACGATGGATTTGTTTTATTCGTCGGACGATCACTATGGCGACATGATAATCCAGGGATGCAAAAAATTAGAATCTGTATACCCAGACATGCACGTGCACAAATTTCACGACCGCAGCCATTTCAGCGGTGATGCACGCCAATTTACAGACTTGTGGGATTTATGTAATTCATTCATTGCCCAGCAGAAATCTGTGTATCGTTGACGCTGTGGCGCCGGGGCTGATTTTTTATTTGCATCTGGGGTGATGTGTGCTAGCCTGGGGTGGCGACGGTAAAGATAAAAACAAAAAGGTAACATATTATGACACAGTTAATTGCACAATATCGTACGCGCGAGGCCATCGTTTCAATCGTTAAATCGGATGGTGGGTTTCGCGTTCAAATGGACAGATTGACGGTGCGTGGCGGTTCAGAACATCGTGCGTATCCAATCGAAGAACTGGATTCGGCGGTTGTTCGCGCCCAGGCAATCGTTTCTAAAATATCAGGGTATTCAATCGAAGAAAAATGTGCGTTCGGAAATAACAGAACAAAACATTTATGCAATGCCAATAATTGTCCGCATGAATTGGGCGGCCAGCGTTTTTGGCAGATGTTTCGTCGTTCGTGCCCGTATCGTTCCAGATAGGAACAGATATACTGTAATCCTGGGGTATCATTCCTGGGGCGGGGCTGGCCAATATTGTGCTAGCCTCTTTTTTATGACAGCCAAGCGAGATTTTGATTTTGCCGGTTCGGTCGTGCTGGGGATGCATGATGCGCTGGTGTCACTGATGGGACTGATAGTTGGTCTGACGGTGGCGATGGCAGATTGTTATACGATAATATTGACCAGTATCATTGCATCCATCACGGCCAGTTTGTCAATGGCGGCATCTAATTATCTGGCGATGCGGGCCGGACACAGTAAATATGCGGTTGCATCGGCGCTATATACAGGCGTGGCATATATGGTGACATGCGTTGGACTGATATTACCGTTTTTTGTATTTGATAATCGCTGGGTGTCATTGGTTGCGATGTTTGCGATCGCGGTTGTCCAGATTTTTGGATTTAATTACTATCTGGGGCACCGGCGCCATGCGCCATACGTTCATAATTTTCTAGAAATGTTGATGGTTTGCGCCGGGGTATCTGTTGCGGCGTTTTTGATTGGCGTCTTTGCCCAGCGTTGTTTAGGAATTCAGATATAAACGCGTGTCAATTTTTTCTTGTGATGATTTATAATCTTGGCGACGGGATTGTGATGTCCCCCAGAGGTAGAGTTTTAATGATATGAAAAAATCTTGCGTGGGTGCGCGATTGATAATCCAGACACATTTGGTCTGTTATGTCCGTCGTCGTGTGAACCAACGTCGTGCCCGTGGTTGGAATATTGGGGTATATACGGATGCCAGTTATGTGAAAAATTGCTGGGGGTCGATGTTGCCAGTGCACAAATGTCTAATCAATCGGCCAAGGGATTCTTGGACGAATGCGTATTCCCCCAGATAAACCATGGCACCAAATCTGACGCCACGGGCACATACCAGCATGGCCGGCATAATTGTGAAGGTGCTGTGCTGTTTTAATCGATTTGTTGAAATTATTGTGCAAAAGACTTGACTTTTAGATAAAAAATGTTATTTTTGTAGAAACTTTTGAACAAAAACGAACAAGAACAATAGACAAGAGAAAGACGAATGAGCAATTTTGCAATCTTTCAAACCGGCGGCAAACAATATCGCGTAAAACCCGGCGATGTTATCAAGGTTGAAAAACTGAACGCCGACGGCACGGTCGAATTTGACCAGGTTTTAATGTTGGACGACAAGGTTGGCACACCATTCATTGACGGTGCACGCATTGTGGCCCAGGTGGTGGAACAGAAACGCGCACCAAAAATCTTGGTGTTCAAGAAAAAGCGGCGCCAAAATTATCGTCGTACACGTGGCCATCGCCAGTATGTTACCGTGTTAAAAATTACAGAAATCAAGGGATAATCCCCGGTATTAAGGAGTTTAATTATGGCACATAAGAAAGCAGGTTCAGCAACCAGTAACGGACGCAATTCCGCCGGACGTCGGTTGGGAGTTAAAAAATCTGGGGGCAGCCGCGTTATCCCGGGCAATATCATTATTCGCCAGCGGGGCACAGCGGTACATCCGGGTCTGAATGTCGGCATGGGCAAGGATCATACCTTGTTCGCAAAAATTGCGGGCATCGTTACGTTCAAGCGTGGCCTGGGCGACCGCAAGACGGTTTCGGTCATACCCGAAGAATCTAAATAAAAAAATGGGGCGTTTGCCCCGTTTTTATTTTTCATTAAAAGCTGTAACTGATGGCCAGACCGGTAAAGTTAAATCCGCGATTCAGTTCGGTAAAATCACCATTGGAAAAATGCTGGGTAAAGAATTCTGCGCGCCACCGATTGGTGATGTTCTTGCCGATAAAGACGCGTTCGCCAAATACCAGGCGGCTGGCGACATAGCGGTCGCGTGTATCGCGCATATACGGTCCCACCCCCAGCCCCAGGTAAAACCCACGCCAGTGCACCAGAACAATATCCCACGATATGCCGACTGCCGTGAATGACAGACCCCGATCATGGCCATAGCCCAGGTTCTGGACCAGATTCAGATTAATTCGCGACGGCAAACGAAACACTTGGACCGGCTGGCTGTATTGCAGCATCAGGTTTGTCATCGGTTCAAATTCCCACAGAAACGGGTCAACCAATTTGAACAGTGTGCCCGGACCGGTGCCCTGGCCAACATACAGCGCGATTGAATTTTGTGTGTCTGTGCCGAACATGGGGTTGGCAACATCGGCGGCGTACGTCACCCACGGCGCCGTGGCCACGGCGAAAAATACAGGGATAAATTTTTTCATGCGACGATTATAGCATATTTGCGATGTATAGTAAAGCGACCAAAACGAATGCGGGGGTAATGGTATATTCTTTGCGCATTTATCTTATTTACAGCGCGCCGTAAAAATGTTATAATTAAACAAAACAGACGGTCATTGACACGGCTGTGTCGCCGTCAAATGTTGGGTTTTCCGGGCCTTTCCGGAATACAGGGAGAGTTTTATGAAAAGCCGTAATTTCGCAGATTTTTGTAAAAACGCCATGGGGACGGTATTTTTACTGGCGGGTGCATTCTTTGTATGTTCGACGTTGGTATCTATTCGTTCTGTGTTTGCGGATCCGATTGCGCCGATTACAACGTCGGTTGCGGCGATGGGCCCCCAGGCAACGCGTGCGGGCACCGCGTCACCACGCAGTACGGCGACAACATCACGGCGTAATGCAACGAATACTGTATCGCGTGGCACGGCCACGGCCACAACGGTCGCAACATCCCCACGTGCAATTACATCGCGCGGCACCGCATCGCGTGGGACTGTATCACGTGCGACGGTAACGCCGACGGCGTCACGTGCGACAACAACTGCATCGCGTGGCACAACGGCAACCACATCGCGCCCCAGTGTGACGGCATCGCGGGGCACAACGGCAACCACGGCAACCACATCGCGTGGCACGGCGACTGCGGGACGTAATGTTGTATCGCGTGGCACGGTTGCGAATGCGTCACGTTCAACATCAACGGCACGCAACGTGGTATCGCGTTCTGGTACGCCATCACGTATATCTTTACAGGGCAGTGCCATCCGCGGCAGCAAGGCGGCCGTCAATTCCAATACATACACATATCTGCAGAACAGACTGTACACCGGCAACTATTCAAACATAATTGATTCTACGACCGGATTGATATCTGCGGACGCATATAATAACTGTATGGAATCATACTATGCCTGCATGGACGAGATTTGTACCGCCCGTAACGCGGCCCAGCGTCGTTGCGCGTGTGCCGGGCGTGTCCGCGCCTTTGCAGAGGCTGAATCTCAACTGGAAAAGGCGAACGAAGAATTGATTGAGGTTTCTGGTCAATTGGCGCTGTTGATTGCGACCAAGGGTAAGGATGTCAGCCAGGCGTTCCAATTAACAGATGCAGAACAGGTTATGAACTGTGTGTCGTGGAAATCTGTGGTGAACGAATATGGCGAAAGCTCGGACGAGGCGATTGAATGGTGCAACAACCACGGAATCTTTGGATCAAACGGCAGTGCGCTGACATCATGTTCACGTCCATCATACTGCAGCGAGAGTGGTAATACATTCGGATTTAACGTTGATGATATTGATGGCGACGGCAGTGATATCTTGGCGCAATTGCAATCTTGGGCCAAGGCCAAGGAAAATACACTGACCATTCTGACCGAAGATAATGACAGTTTGACCAGTGCGCTGGATGAATTGACCAATGTTGTCGGCAGCCTGGCGGGTATCGATGGCGCGTTGGCCGCGTCGGATACCATCAGTGATTCTCTGGCGGAAACATGGGGATACGATTTGTTTGAATACGCGCATAATAACGTATGTAACCGTGTGCTGGATTCTTGCTTTAACGGTATATACGAGGCTTGTGGTACCCCACCGTCTGGCGGGCGCAAGTGTGGCAATGGTCAATCACAATGCCCGTTCAATTACAACAGTTACATCAGTGTATCCAACACAGACGGGTATAACCTGGAATTCATTGAACCGAATACTGGTTACACGGCATCGAATTCGGCGACATGCTTTGGCTATACGTCTGCATCGGGTGACCCGTATGCCGACCTGCGTGGACCTGTGGCGGATGCGCGGCGCAGTATTATGCAGAAATATGCGCTGGATGCGAATGCGGACTGTGACCTGTATGGTGAACAGTTAAGCACCACGGCCCAAAACATCGGATATCAAAAGGTTGCCGCACAACAGGCACTGCAACAAAAGCGTTTGGAATTCTATCAAGAAGAACAGGATACGATTGCATCTGACTATGTTGCGGCGCGTGATAACTTTAACGAATGCCTGGCTGAATTGTATGATTGCTATACGACCCAGTCCCAGTCCCAGACGTCTTGGAGTACCAGCCGCATCAAAACATACTGTGCCCAGGTATCTAATGTACCGCACTGTTATGAAGAAATGATTTGTGGCGCACCGAACAATACGCTAGAGGCGGTTATTGACAAAGACGATGACATAACCCGGGCGTGTAACAATTCGGCAGACTATGAAACGAATACATGCCGTAACGTTGTTACATTGTCCGAAATTCTGGATGGTTCATATGCATCGGGTGCGGTTGAAAATTCATCAGCGGACCTGCGCGAGGCCTGTATGCAGCGTATCCAGATTGATGGCGTCCGCACATGGACCAAAAATAACGGCGGTAATGATGGCTGGAATGATTCAGAATGCCCCGCCGGTACGTTTAATGATAATGGGGTATGCAAACCCAATACTATATCTGGGGCGGATGTCGCAGAGGAGTGCAAGAAACAATTTGGTCAATTCGCTGATGTCTGTCAACAGACGTGGGACGGTGGCAACGGCTATGGTCCATTGGTGTTGGTCAGCTGCCAGTCAGGATACGTTGCCGAAAATGGTCGCTGTGTTGAATGTGACACCAGTACGCATCACACAGAAAACGGTGTCTGTGTATTAAACACACGTAATTGCACGATTAATAATCAATACGTCGCCAGTGCACAACAGGAATGGAGTAATAACAAATGGGGCGACTGTCGGGTAACGGCGTGTGTCAGTGGATACATAATGTGGGCACAGCAGAACACATGTATGGCGGCCAAGCGTGACTGTCGCGCATCCATCGCGAATGCGGCGTCTGCGTACGAGACATGGAACACCGGGACGAATACGTACGGTACATGTACACTGGAAACGTGCCAATCTGGATTTGAAAAACAGGGTAACCAGTGTGTGGAAATTACCCAGCCGGGAACGGATGACGAATCCGGCACCGAATAACCACCGCCCCGCCATGGGGCGGTTTTTTTAAGTCTGGTGCGTTATTGGCGTGACGTCGCAATTGCGCGTTGCGTTTTTTTTACGGTGCACGTGCATTTTTTCTTGCGTTGATGCGATTTTTACCGCAAAATCCCAAGGCGTTTTATATATCAAGACTAAGGAGAAACCATAATGAGCAATAAATGGGTATACACATTCGGCAATGGTTCCGCCCAGGGTCGCGCAGATATGCGGGATTTATTGGGGGGCAAGGGTGCAAACTTGGCCGAAATGAATTTGGTTGGTCTGCCTGTGCCGGCCGGCTTTACTGTTACAACCGATGTATGCAGATATTATTATGATAACAACCATACGTATCCAGACGACCTGATGGACCAGGTGCGTGACGGTATTGCCCATATTGAACACATTATGGGTAAAAAATTCGCAGACACAGAAAATCCGTTGTTGGTATCTGTGCGGTCTGGGGCGCGTGTATCGATGCCTGGGATGATGGACACGGTTTTGAATTTGGGGCTGAATGATGAAACTGTACGTGCATTGGCGCGTCATTCTGGGAACGAACGTTTTGCATATGATTCATATCGTCGCTTTATCATGATGTTTTCTGACGTTGTGCTGGGGGCGGATATCGATTTGTTTGAACATACCCTGGAACGTATGAAAGAAGACAAAGGATACAAGGTTGATACAGAACTGACCGCCGATGATTTAAAAGAACTGGTCGAAAAGTTCAAAGAAATCGGCATGAAAATTGGCAAGGTTTTCCCCCAGGATCCATGGGAACAATTAAAGCTGGGGATTGGCGCCGTATTCGGCAGCTGGATGAGCAAAAAGGCCATAACATACCGCAAACTGAACAACATCCCAGGCGATTGGGGTACGGCTGTTAATGTCCAGGCGATGGTATTTGGAAATTCGGGGGATGATTCCGCAACTGGCGTGTGCTTTAGTCGCGATCCAGCCACCGGCGAAAACAAGTACTATGGTGAATACTTGATTAATGCCCAGGGCGAAGACGTCGTTGCCGGTATCCGCACACCCCAGCCGATGACCAAGGATGATTCTGGTCGTCTGTCACTGGAAGAAGCAATGCCAGATGTATATAAAGAACTGTGCGATGTTCGTGAACGCCTGGAAAAGCACTATAAAGACATGCAAGACATGGAATTCACCATTGAACATGGCAAGTTATGGATGCTGCAGTGTCGCAATGGAAAACGTACTGCGGCGGCGGCGGTACGCATTGCGGTGGAAATGGTCGAAGAAGGGCTGTTGACCAAAGAAGAAGCAATTCTGCGTGTTGGTGCCGATCAATTGGATCACTTGCTGCACCCGATGCTGGACCCCAAGGCAGAAAAGAAAGTCATTGCGACAGGTCTGCCGGCGTCCCCAGGTGCGGCCGTTGGCCAGGCAGTCTTTAACGCAGATGATGCAGAAAAATGGGCCGCCGCGGGCAAGCCTGTAATGTTGATTCGCGTTGAAACATCACCCGAAGACATTGCCGGTATGAATGCCGCCCAGGGTGTTATCACTGCGCGTGGCGGAATGACGTCGCATGCGGCCGTGGTTGCGCGTGGCATGGGCACGCCGTGCGTGTCTGGATCGCCAGATATCAAGATTGACTATGAATCCAAGACAATGAAGACAACGTCTGGTGTTGTTATTAACGAAGGCGATTGGGTGTCTATTGATGGTGCACGTGGTGAAATTATCGCGGGCCAGGTTCCGACCGTATCTGTGGAATTAACAGGGAACTTTGGTACACTGATGCAATGGGTTGACGAAATCAAAACGCTAAAGGTCAAGGCAAACGCCGAAACACCAAAAGATGCAAAACAGGCACGTGACTTTGGTGCCGAAGGTATCGGTCTGGCCCGTACAGAACACATGTTCTTTGACCCGGCCCGTATCCAGGATATGCGCGAAATGATTTTGGCAGATGATGTCGACGGACGTCGTGCCGCGTTGGCAAAGTTGTTGCCGTATCAAAAGGCGGACTTTGTTGAACTGTTCAAGATTATGGATGGTCTGCCGGTGACGATACGTTTGATTGATCCACCGTTGCATGAATTCTTGCCGCATACGGATGCAGATATCGCCGAATTGGCCGCGCATATTGGTAAATCCATAGAATATGTGCGTGCGCGTGCGGATGCGCTGCACGAACAGAATCCGATGTTGGGACATCGTGGATGCCGTTTGGCGATTACGTACCCAGAAATTTGCGAAATGCAGACGCGTGCAATTCTGTCGGCAGCGATTGAGTGCAAAAATGCCGGTGTTCGTGTAATGCCTGAAATCGAAGTACCGCTGGTTGGTTCTAAAAAAGAAGTCGACATCGTAAAGTCTGTGATTGATGCGACGGCGGCATCGCTGTTTGCAGAAACCGGCGACAGTGTCGAATACAGTGTTGGTTCTATGATTGAATTGCCACGTGCGGCGGTGCTGGCCGATGAAATTGCGCAAAGTTGTGAATTCTTTGAATTCGGGACAAATGACCTGACCCAAACGACATTGGGGATGTCGCGTGATGACACGGGCAAGATTTTGGATGAATACCGTGCGCGTGGAATCTATGTTGCGGATCCGTTCGCATCTGTGGACCAAAATGGCGTCGGGATTTTAATCAAAGACGCCGTGACCAAGGCCCGCAATACCAAGGGTGAAAAGATTCATCTGGGGGTATGTGGCGAACATGGCGGTGATCCGGCATCAATTGAATTCTTTCATCGCACAGGATTTGATTCCGTATCGTGCAGTCCGTTCCGCGTGCCAATTGCACGCCTTGCGGCGGCCCAGGCGGCGGTTAAATTCCCGCGTGACAAATAAAAAAACGCCCCACTGGGGCGTTTTTCGTGCTTTATTAATTTGTGTCGCTGCGCGACAGGTTAATTAACCTGGGCCCCGCGGTCAAGCCGCGGGGTGACATAAAGAAGGAAATGCCCGGGCACCGGGGTGACAAGTTGGTTTATAACTTTTCTTTTTCTTGAAAAAATACAAAATAAAAGAACTTAAGTACTGGTCGTTCTTGGTGGTTCTGGCGTCTTCTCTTCTGTGTCACCCCGGTGTCCCGTCTGTCGTCATCCCGGCGCAGGCCGGGATCCATTGCACCGCAGGTT